>JAISXZ010000094.1 GCA_031270275.1 Eubacteriales Family XIII. Incertae Sedis bacterium
TGCGCCCCGGCTGCGTTGCCGGAACCCTTGAATACTACAAGTATTCGCGGAACCCGGCGCCTTGCCGGGACACAAAATTGCTGCGCCAACTGCACACTTTATTTTTTAACAGTTCCTAAAGGCGGCGCGGTGAAACACATGGTTGACATATTGATTCCAAGCGTATAGAATACCTATCAAGAGGGAGATTTTTCCCCGTGCGGACGTGCGGAGAAGTATGATATTCCGCGCAGCCTTTTCTGCCCATGAATGGGAAATATTCATGGGTTTTTTCATGCCATTTCGCGGCCCTTCTATCCCAGTTTTTGAGTTTTCTTCCTGTGCAGACAAGTATACTAATCTGCGTCCCGCCGAAACTTGGCCGTTAGAGGTTCCCAGAAATCAAAACAGGATATATTTCGGTTAACCGCAGATCCCAATTTGGCGGTCTGGGCAGGAATTGTTTTGAAAAGGAGGAAGAGCGCTATGATGAGAAAAAAATTGGTTTTGCTGCTCGTTGCGGCTCTGGTTTTCGCGGTCGGGCTTTCGGCGTGCGGCGGCGGCTCCGGGACCGCCGACACCGGCGGGGGGGACGCGACGGCAGGCGGCGAACCTGCGGCCGAGGACGCGAATCCCGGATGGATCGAGATGAAGCTGACGGCGGCCACCTTCCTGCCGGAGGGCAACCCGACCAACGCCTGCTTCTCGAACCTGCAGGCGAAGCTCGACAAGTACATGCCCGGAAAGATGACGATAGACGTGTACTACGCCTCGACCCTGCTCAACGAGGCCGACATGTACGACGGCATCCTGGCCGGGACGGCCGACATAGGCATAGTGAGCATATCCCGCAACGTCAGCCGCTTCCCGCTTACCCAGCTTTTCTGCTATCCGGGGTTCGCGTTCAAGGGCTCCGGCGTGGCGGCCGAGGCGCACTGGAACTGGATACAGTCCGAAAAGCCCGCCGAGTACGACGACATAACCGTCCTCATGACGCAGGCGACCGGCCCCATGGCCCTGGTCACGAAGGAGCGGGTGGCGACGGTCGATGACGTGGCGGGCAAGCAGTACCGCGCAGACGGCGTCATAGGCGAGACGGTGGGCTCCTGGGGCGGCGTCCCCGTCACGATAGAGGACAGCGAGACCTACGAGTCCCTGCGCAGCGGCCTGCTCCAGGGCTCCTACAGCTTCTACGGCGGCAGCGCCAAGAACAAGCTCGACGAGGTGGCCGAGTACGTCATGGTCTCGCCGCTTACGAACATGGCGTTCATCTTCGGCATGAACAAGGCGCGCTTCGAGGAGATGCCCGCCGACCAGCAGGAGGCCTTCATGCGGGCGGCCGTCGAGACCATGCAGGAGTATACGTGGTGGTTCAACGAGGAGAACAACGTAACCGACTCGGACGTCGTGGCCTTCGCGAAGAAGATGAAGCACACCATGATCGGCCCGGACGATCCCGCCTTCGCCGGCTTCAACGACAGGGGCAAGGTGCTGCAGGGAGAGTACGTCAAGAAGCTCGACGCCGACGGCCTCGACGGCACGGGGCAGCTGGAAGTGATAAGGAAATTCGTCGAGGAGGCAAACGCAAAGGTGACCTGGGAGGAGTATCTCGCGTACTATCCGCCGCTGACCTACGCGGAGTAGCGCGGCGCCACGCATGGCCGGCGCGGCGGGCCCTGCGCGGGCCCGCCGCCAGAAGGCCGCAACAGCAAGCACTGGGAGGCCACCGCTTTGGAAAAGTTTATCGACAGGGCAAACACGCTATGGTGGCTGTGGGCGCGCATATCCTGCGCCTTCATGGGGGCCGTCATCGTCCTGATAGTCGTCAACGTCGTTCTGAGGCGGGCGTTCAACGCCCCCATCTTCGGCTCGACGGAGCTCATCTGCTACGGCGTCCTGTTCACCGCGAGCTTCGCCCTGGCGCAGTGCGAGTGGGTGGACGGCAACATACGCATGGGCCTGATAATAGACAGCATATCCGGCAGCAGGCAGAGGAACATGCTGCTCTTCGTGATAAACCTGGCCTGCACCGTCGGCCTTGCCATATGCTCCGGCCTGCTCATAAGCGAGACGGCGCTTAAATTCGTCAACGGGGACCAGAGCGTTTCGCTCAGGTTCCCGATATGGTTCTTCTACCTGATCCTCAGCATAGGCTTCGTCCTGCTGACGCTCACCTTCGCCGCCAAGGAGATAATAACGGTATACAGCATCATCAAGGGGCTTCCCGCCCGAAACCTGAAGGAATACTCGAAGATGAAATCCGGCGAGGACATGCTTGAATGATGCGACTGGCTTTTTCGGCCGCGCGGCGTTCCGCGCGCAGGGCGGCAGTTGAAGGAGAACAGCCATGACGGTTCTGCTGATAGGGGCGATCTGCCTTGCCGGCTTCATCGTCCTGATGTTCATAGGCGTGCCGATACCCCTCGCGATGCTGTTTCCCGGCGCCTTGGGCATACTCATAATAAGGACGCCCAGCATAGCGGGGCAGATGCTCGCGAACGAGCTGTACAACACGTTTACCAGCTACGCCTTCGCCGTGGGGCCCATATTCGCCATGATGGGCTTCTTCGCCACCTACTCCGGCGTCGGCAGCAATCTGTACAACGCCATAAATTCCTTCATGGGGCACTGGAGGGGCGGCGTCGCGATGGCCACCACGGTCGCGAACGCGGGCTTCGGGGCCATCTGCGGCTCCCCGCCGGCCGCAGTCAGCACCTTCGCGGCCATAGCCTACCCCGAGATGCGCAGGCTGGACTACCAGCCCGAGCTGGCCGGTCCCTGCATATCCTCCGGCGCGACCCTGTCCGTGCTGATACCGCCGAGCGGATCGCTCATCATATACGGCATCATAACGGAGAACTCCGTCGGGCGGCTCTTTATGTCGGGCATACTGCCGGGCGTCATCTACTGCGCCATAAACCTGCTCGTCATACGCTACGTGGTGTGGCGGCATCCCGAATACGGCCCGCCCTCGCCGAGGCATACGCGGCAGGAGAGGGTGGCCGCGCTGAGGCGCGGGGGCCTGTTTGAGCTGATAATCGTGTTCTGCATCGCCATGGGTGGCATGTTCGCGGGGGTGTTCACGTCCACGGAGGCCGGCGCGGTCGGGGCCTTCGGCATGCTCGTATGCACGCTCGCGACGAGGATGATGAACTGGAGGCGCTTCATAAGCGCGATGATGGCGAGCGTCCGCGTCAACGCCATGCTGTTCCTGCTGCTCGCCGGCGGCCAGGTGCTGGGGAAGATGTTCACGGTGTCCACCATACCCATGGCCGTGGGCCGCTTCGTCCAGAGCCTGCCCCTGGAGCCCTGGCTCATCATGGTGGTCATACTGGCGATCTTCATGGTGCTCGGCATGGTGGTGGACCTCCTGCCCATGACCATAGTCACCATGCCCATATTCTACCCCATAGTGGTGGACTACCTGGGCTATGACGCCATGTGGTTCGGCGTCATGCTGGTCGTATTGCAGGCGCTCGGCGGCATAACGCCGCCTGTGGGCTTCGGCATCTTCATACTTAAGGGTTGCATAACCGATCCGGAGGCCACCCTGGGACGCCTTTTCCGGGGCGTCTGGCCCTTCGTGGCCGGCGGCGTGATAGCGATGGTGATATTCATGGTCTTTCCCGAGATAGTCACCGTGCTGCCCGATCATTTCTTCAAGGGCTAGGGAAGGGAAAGGCTTGCTGCCCTAGGGCGGGCGAAGACGGCGCCGCTTGCGGGGCGGCTGCCAGGCAAGGCCAAGCAAAGGAGAACGGGATGCTTACGGCGTACCAGGAGGGGACAGGCGCCCTCTGCGGCGACTGGTCCATGGAAAGGGAGCTCGCGCTCTGCGAGGAGGCCGGCTTCGACACGATAGAGATAAGGTCCGACAGGCTGCTGAGCTATCTGTCGGGGCATTCGATAGGCGAGCTTAAGGCCTTCTTCGCGGGCAGCCGCATGCGGCCCCGCTGCATGGGGGGCTCGTTCATATTCCCCGAGCTGTTCGAGGGGGGCAGCCCCGAGGCCGCCGGCCTCGACGGCGAGGTGCTTTCAAGGGCTGTCGCGGCCATGGACGCGGCCGAGAAGATAGGCGACAGAGCCTATCTGGTCATAAACCACATACTGAACGCGGGGACGCCCTTCATGCCCATCGACATACTCGACCAGGACTATCCCTATGGGCGCGAGAGGGTCACGGAGTTCACGGCGCGCATACTCAGGCAGTTCTGCCGGCTCGCCGAGGACCACGGGCTGAGCATCGCCTTTGAGCCTGTCTGCGGCAGGGGCGGCTCGGTAAAGACCATGGATCACGCGCTGGAGATCATCGAGGCGACGGGCTGCCGCAACATAGGGCTCTGCATAGACAGCTTCAACCAGTTCATCTACGAATTCAAAAGCGACTTTTCGTGCTACGGCATAATACCGCCCGAAAAGATAATCACGGCGCATGTGAACAACGCCGACGATCTGCCTCCGGGCGTGCTGGCGCCGCCGCATCGGAGGTTCGTCGATTCGGGCGTGATAGACCTGGACAATTTCATGGGCAACCTGAAGGCCATAGGCTACAGCGGCCCGATCTCCGTGGAGGTGCTGCGGCCCGAGTACTACGCGAAGCCGCTTGAATGGGTGATAAAGGAGGCCTACCGCACGACGAAGGCGCTCGTTGACAGGCACAGCTGAAAGGATGCAAATGATGAAAAAGGGACTGTTTCTGGTTGTTTTGCCGCTTGCGGCGATCCTTGCGCTGTCCGCGTGCTCGGACAGGGCCTCGCAGGTCAACGCCGGCACGGGCGCCGTCAACGGCCTGGCCATCGAGGACATGGAGGGCGGGCAGGCGGAGGCCGACACGCCGCCGGATCAGGTCAGCGGGCTGGCCGTGGGGGACTCCATCTGGACCAACAGCATGAAGATAACGCTGAATTCCATAGAGATCGGGCCGGAGGCGAGCGACGGCTCGGATTCGTACAGGATAAACGCCACCTACGAAAACCATGGGGAGACGATGAATTCGGTGTCGCCCTTCGACTGGAGCACGGTCGAGGCGGACGGGACGGTCGTCGGCTTTGACATGGAGGGCAAGGGGAGCTTCAACCTGGTCACGCTGCCGGAGCAGAAGAAATTCACGGGCGACGTCATCCTGTTCAGGACCGAGAACTCCAAGGAGGTGCAGTTCAAGGCTACTCTGAAGTGGTCGGACATCCCCGTCACCTGGGCCATAGACATATAGGGCGTGGAAACCGCGCTGTTCATCCTGGCGGCCGCCCTGATCATCCTGTTTCTCGGCAGGAAGGCCCTGGCAGCCAGGCGCGATCCCGGCAGCTCCCTTCTTAGGACCGGGCGCGGGCTCGAGAGGATCGGGCGCTACGGCGACGCCGAGGAGCATTACCGCCTCGCCGAGGGGGAGTTTCGGGGCAAGGGCGACGCCGCAGGGCAGGCCAAGGCCCTGTTTCTGCGCGGCCTCATACTGAAGCACCGCAAGGAGTACGACGCGGCCATGGATCTGTTCCTCCAGGCCGAGACGCTCTGCGTGAGGCTCGGGGACAGGGACAGCCTTGCCCACGACTGCATGTGCATGGGCGAGACGCGCGGGGAGCAGGGCAGGCATGCGGACGCCGCCGCCTGCCTGTCGAGGGCCGCAGGGATATGGCGCGAGCTGAAAAGGACGGACAACTACGCCTACGCCTGCTTTAAGCTGGGTTCCGCCCTGGCGAAGTCGGGCAGCTACGAGGAGGCCATAACGGCCTTCGGGCAGGCCGGGAAAATATGGAGAAGGCAGCTGAACACGGAAAGCCTGTCCCAGATATTCATAGAGATCGCCGTGTGCAAGGCCGGCATGGGCGACAGGGACGGGGCCGTCGGCGACTATCGCGAGGCGGAGAGGCTGCTTAAAAAGCTCGGCGCCATGGACGGCGTGACGGAGATGCGCAGGCGCGTCCGGGAGCTGGAGGCCCTTGGGCAGGGCGGCGCCCCGCCGCCCCGCTAGCGCCCGACCGTCCCCATCCGTGCGCAGGACACTAGAACAGCTCTTTGAACACCTCGATGCGCGAGGGCTCCGCGACGAGCGCCCCGACCTGGGGGATGAGCCTCTTGAAGTGCTCGCTTTCGAGATGGGCCTTCAGCGCCTCCTGGCTCTCCCAGGCCTCTATCATGGCGATTACGTCGGGGTCCTCGGCCGACTCGTGCAGGCTGTACGCGATGCAGCCCTTTTCCTTCCTGGTCAGCTCGACCATCTCGCGGAATATCTCCAGCGCCGCGTCCTTCTTTCCGCTTTGGAGCCTTTCCCTTGCGACTACCTTGACAGCCATACTGTTCTCCTTTCGGTTTCCGCGCCCGCCCTGCGCCGGACGGCGCGCCCTTCAATGACCGCGTCCTGCAACAACCGCGCTCTCTGCGCCTATACCGTATCATATATGATGGGCGGCGCGTATGTCAAGGATGTAAATTCCTAGGCGGCCCGTGTAGCGCAGTGCGCTACATTCGTGTAGCCCCTGCGACAGGGAGCGCGCGTAGCCCCGCCGCAGGGCGGCGCAGGGCGGCGCCTGCCGCATTGGCATATTTATTGCTAAATATTGTATTGCCGTACTGCCGCAGCCGGCGCGGAAGGGATCGCGGGCGCTGCGGCCAAGGGCCCGCGCCCCGTCGCGGCGCCCGCCGTTTCCGCCCTGCGTTTTGCCGCGCCCGCCGCGGCGCAATGGAGTCAAGCATGAAACTGAGCAAAAAGGAAAGCCTGTCCCTGTACGAGACCATGGTGAGGATAAGGGAATTCGAGGAATCGGCCAGGACCCTGATGCTGGAGGGCAAGCTGGGCGGCTTCCTGCATCTGTATTCAGGCGAGGAGGCCATAGCCGCCGGCGTGTGCAGCGAGCTAGGCGACGAAGACTGCATATGCAGCACGCACAGGGGCCACGGGCATATAATCGCCAAAGGCGGCGACGTAAACAGGATGATGGCCGAGCTGTACGGCAAGGACACGGGATACAGCCAGGGCAAGAGCGGCTCGATGCACATAGCGGACATAGGCATAGGCATCATAGGGGCGAACGGCATCGTCGGCGCCTGCATACCGATAGCCAACGGCGTCGCCTTCGCGCTGCGCTACAGGGGCCGGGACTCGGTCGCGGTCGCCTTCTTCGGCGACGGCGCCTCGAACAGGGGCACCTTCCACGAGGCCCTGAACCTTGCCGCGACCTGGCGCCTGCCCACGGTGTTCATATGCGAAAACAACGGCTTCGGCATGTCCACCCCGCCGGCGCGCGCGAGCAGCGTCAAGAATCTGTCCGAACGCGCGGCGGCCTACGGCATCCCCGGCGTGACCGTGGACGGCAACGATCCCGTGGCGGTCAAGGCGGCGACGCGCGAGGCCGTAGTGAGGGCGAGGGCGGGCAAAGGGCCTTCGCTCGTCGAATGCGTCACCTGGCGGCACCATGGGCATTACATAGGGGATCCCGCCGTCTACAAGGATCCCGAGGAGCAGAAGCGCTGGCTTGCGGCGGACAGGGATCCCATTCTGAGGTTCGAGGCCCGCCTCGTTGGCGAAAAGACAGCGAAGGGCGCGGAGCTGGAGGCCATAAGGCAAAGGGCGCGCGACGAGATAGGCGCGGCGATAGCCTTCGCCGAGTCCAGCCCGGATCCGGCCCCGGAGACGCTGACCGAAAACGTGTACCGATAGCGATGCCGCCGCTCGGCGCCACGCCATTTTCCCCGCCTTGGAACCGATAACGCCTTGAAGCATTCGGAGGGTTGCAGCGATGCCGATAATGACCTACGTTGACGCCATACGCGACGCGCAGCGACAGGAGATGCTGCGCGACCCGGACGTGTTTGTCGCCGGGGAGGACGTCGCCCTTATGGGAAGCTCCTTTGGACAGACGGCCGGCCTTTACAAAGAGTTCGGGGCGGGCAGGGTGCTCGACACGCCCATAAGCGAGGGCCAGATAGTCAGCCTGGGCGTGGGGGCCGCCGCCATGGGGCTGCGGCCCGTGCTGTCCCTCGATTTCTGCGATTTCATGGGCTGCTGCATGGACGAGATCCTGAACCAGGCGGCGAAGATGACCTATATGCTGAACGGGCAGGTGGGCATGCCCCTCGTGATACGCGCTAACATAGGCGGCGAGATAGGCGCGGCGGCGCAGCACTCGCAGTGCCTCGAGGCCCTTTTCACGCATATCCCCGGCCTGAAGGTGGTGGCGAGCTCAAGCCCCCGGAACGCGAAGGGCCTGCTTTCGCAGGCGATCCGCGACGACAGCCCTGTCATAGTGCTGGAGCACAAGGCCCTGAACGGCATGAGCGGCGAGGTGCCGGAGGGCGCGTTCACGATCCCCTTCGGCAAGGCGGAGACAAGGCGGGCGGGCAGGGACCTCACCCTGCTGTCGTGGTCAAAGACCCTGCTGAAATGCCTCGGCGCGGCGGAGAGCCTCGAAAAGGAGGGCATAGACGCCGAGGTCATAGACCTCGTGTCCCTGTACCCGCTGGACATGGACGCCATACTGGCGTCCGTTGAAAAGACGGGCAGGGTCGTCATAGCGCACGAGGCTGTCGAGACGGGGGGCTTCGGCGGCGAGATAGCGGCCCGTCTGGCGGACGAGGGCTTCGATCTTTTGGACGCGCCGATCAAAAGGGTGGCGGCGCCCTTCGCGCCCGTGCCGTTCAGCGCCGCCCTGGAGAGGCTGTACCAGCCCGACGAGAACAGGATAATGGCGGCGGCAAGGTCGCTTTTCTAGGAGGATGGGGACATGGTGACAAAGCTGGTCATGCCAAAGCTGGGCCTGACGATGAAGGAGGGCATGATAGCCAGATGGATCAAGGAAGAGGGCGATACGCTGAAGAAGGGCGACGATGTCCTCGAGATAGAGACCGAGAAGCTTACGGACATCTTAGAGTCGCCGGTGGACGGCACCCTTCTCAGGATGATGGGGCGGCCCGGAGACTCGCTGCCCATAGCCGCCGTGCTGGCGTATATAGGCGAGCCGGGCGAGCCGATTCCGGAGGAGGCCGCGGCGCCCGATAGCGCACAGGCTTCCGATAGCGCACAGGCGCCCGAGAATGCCCAGGCGCCCGAAAGCGCCCAGGCGCCCGATGGGCGGGGCAAGGTCAGGGCGTCGCCGGCCGCGAGGGCCCTCGCGGGCAGGATCGGCCTTGACTACGCGCTGCTTTCGGGGACCGGCCCAGGCGGAAGGATAGTCAAGAGGGACGTCGAGGCGGCCGCCGCCTCGCCCCAGCCGCGCGCGGGGCTGCCCGCGCCGCCGCCGCGCAGCGTGCCCTATGCAGGGATGCGGAAGGCCATAGGCTCCGCCATGTCCGCGAGCTGGTCGGCGGCGCCCATGGTGACGCACCACGCGAGGGCCGACATGACGGAGCTTTTCGCGCTGCGCTCCCGGCTGAACGAGGGCATCGAGGACGGCGGCGGGCGGATAGGCTTGCTGGACATATTCGTCAAGATCGTGGCGAAGGCCATAGGCAGCTTCCCGATAATGGGCGCCACGCTGTCCGGGGACGAGATAATCCTGCCCGGCAACGTCAACATCGGCATCGCCGTCGCGGTGGAGGGCGGCCTTGTCGTGCCGGTCGTGCGCGACGCCGGGCGCAAGGATCTTTTCGCGGTCAGCAGGGAGGCAAAGGGCCTCGTCGCCAAGGCAAGGGGCAAAGCCCTCGCGCCGGGCGACGTCGGGGGCGGCAGCTTCACGATATCCAGCATCGGCGGCTATGGCTCCGTAGATTTCTTCACGCCTATCATAAACCAGCCCGAATCAGCCATACTGGGCATATGCAGGACGCAGGACACGCCTGTCGCCAGGGACGGGGGGATCGTCGTCCGCCCCCTCATCGGCCTGTCGCTCACCTTCGACCATAGGGTCATAGACGGGGCGCCCGCGGCGGAGTTCCTCGCCCTGCTGATCAGATACGTCGAAAACCCCCTGCGGGCCGTATTCGAGGGCTAGGGCATGAAGAAAAGGGTCATAGTGATAGGGGGCGGGCCGGGCGGCTATGTGGCGGCGATCCGGGCGGCCCAGCTCGGGGCGGAGGTCCATGTCGCCGAGAGCGGGCGCGTCGGGGGGACCTGCCTGAACGAGGGCTGCATACCGACCAAGTCGCTGCTTCGTTCCGCGTCCTTCTACAGGCAGGTGAAGGAGGGCGCCGTCGCCGGCGTCAGGGCCGAAGGGGTCACGCTCGACTGGGCTGCGGCCCAGGCGCACAAGGCTGCGGTCGTCGAAGGGCTTGTGAACGGCGTGGGCGGGCTGCTGGCCGCAAACGGCGTAACCCTGCACAGGGGCAGGGCGGCCTTCACGGGGCCTAGGGCCGTGGCGGTGGAGGGCCGGGCCCTTCCGCCCGCCGACGCGGTGATAATAGCGAGCGGCTCCGTGCCCGCGAGGCTGGGCTTCCCCGGCGCGGACCTTCCGCAGGTGGTGGACAGCACGGGGGCGCTGGCCCTGGCGAAGGCGCCGGAGAGCGTATGCATCGTTGGCGGCGGCGTCATCGGCGTGGAGTTCGCGTCCATGTTCATGGCTGCGGGCGCGAGGGTCAGCATCGTCGAGATGCTGCCGGATATACTGCCGACGGCGGACAGGCAGGCCGCCGAGACGATGCGGGGCCTGCTTGAGAGGGACGGGGCCGAAATACTGACCGGCGCCAGGCTTTCCTCCGTAAAGGAAGGAAGGGCGGGGGTCGCGGCGTCCGAGATCGCGCTCGCCGGCGGCCTCAGGCGCCTGGAGTCGGAGCTCGTGCTGATAGCGGTCGGCAGGAAGGCCAACATAGAAGGGCTGTGCCTTGACAGGGCGGGCATAAGGACGGACAGGGGCGCCATAGCCGTGGACGAGGGCTTCGAGACGAACGTGAAAGGCGTCTTTGCCGTCGGCGACTGCAACGCGAGGCATATGCTCGCCCACGCGGCCAGCGCGCAGGGCGAGGCGGCGGCGGAGCGCGCGATGGGCGCGGGGCGCGCCCGCGGCATCGGCCCCATACCCTACTGCCTGTACACCTCGCCGGAAATGGCGGGGGTCGGGCTCACCGAGGAGCAGGCGGGCGGGCGGGCCGCAGTCGGCGTCTTCGATCTGGGCGCGAACGGCAGGGCCATGATAGACGGGGGCGGGGGCTTCGTCAAGGTGATAGCGGACAGGGAGTCCGGCGAGCTGCTGGGCGTGCACATGCTCGGCCCCCATGTCACCGAGATGGTGGCGGAGGCTGCGGTCGCGATGGGCATGGAGGGCCTTGTGGAGGACATAACAGGGACCGTCCACGCCCATCCGACGGTGAGCGAGGCCGTGCGCGAGGCGGCGCTGTCCGTCTTTGGTGACGCCATACACTGGCCGCCCGGGACCAGGCGCTGAGCGATGGACGGAAACGGCATGGCCGCCGGGCGGCGGCATTGTGGCGGGGGATGCGGAAATGGCGTATGATTTCAGAGGAAAGGCCGTGCTTGTGACGGGGGCGGCGAGCGGGATAGGCAGGGCGGCGGCGCTCAGCTTCGCGAAGGCGGGCGCGGGCGTCGCGGCGGCGGACATATCGGATCCGGGCGGGACCGTGGAGGCCATAGCCGCCGCCGGCGGCACGGCCGTCGCCTTCGTGTGCGACGTGGCCGACGAGGGCCAGGCGAGGGAGATGGTGGAGGGCGCCGCGAGGAGCCTGGGCAGGCTCGACATCGCGTTCAACTGCGCCGGCATCGGGCCCGACGGGGCGCGCATACCGTATGCGCCGCTGACCGAGGCGCGGGCCGAAGACTGGCACAGGATCGTCGGGGTCAACCTGAACGGCTGTTTCTTCTGCCTGAAATACGAGCTGATACAGATGCAGAGGCAGGGCTTCGGGGCCATAGTGAACACGGGCTCCACGGGCGGCTACCGCTTTGCGCCGGGCTTCCACGCCTACGCCCCGACGAAGGCCGGCGTCGTGGCGCTGACGGAGCTCGCCGCGAACGAGAACGCTCGCGCCGGCATACGCGTCAACGCGGTGTGCCCAGGCCCCACCTACGGCACCCAGCTCATGAACAATTCCATCTCCGCCGACGAGGGCCTTGAGCAGAGGATGAAGGATGCCGTCATACCCATGGGCAAGTTCGGCAGTATGGAGGATGTGGTCGAGGCCGTGATGTGGCTGAGCTCGGATCGTTCCGGCCATACCACGGGGCAGTCCCTGTTTGTGGACGGCGGCATGCACGCGAGGCCGTAGAGGCCGGGCGGCAAAGACGAAAGGAGGCGCACGGCGCAGGGCGCCGCGCAAAGGAAAAGCGATGGGGAGACTTGACGGAAAGGTAGCGGTGATAACAGGCGTCACGTCCGGGATCGGGCTTGCGACCGCGAGGCTGTTCTCGAAGGAGGGCGCGACGGTCGTCATGGGCGCGCGCAGGTCCGACCGGGGCGAAAAGCTGGCGGCCGAGCTCGTACAGGCGGGGGGCAAGGCCCTCTGGGTAAGGACCGACGTGCGGATCGCGGGCGACTGCGCAAGGCTCGTCGAAAGGGCGGCCCAGGAATACGGCCGCATCGACATCCTGGCCAACATAGCCGGCGTGAACGGCATGCGCCCGTACAGGCTCCACGAGATATCGGACGAGACGCGCGACAACATCTTCAAGACGGATCTCTACGGCATCATAGACACGTGCAGGGCGGCCATACCGCACATGCTGGAGCAGGGCGGCGGCAGCATCGTCAATGTGGCCTCCGTGGCCGGCCTCGTCGCCTGCCCGAACGACAGCCTCTACAGCGCCGTCAAGGGCGCCGTCAAGATGCTCTCCATAGGCATGGCCTACGACTACGGCGGCGACGGCATCCGGGTCAACTGCATATGCCCCGGCCTCACCCGCACGGAGATGGGCGGCGGCGAGCTTGAGGGCAGCGGCTTCGCGGAGCGCATACTCGCGTCCCTGCCGCTGCACCGCTTCGCGGACCCCTCGGAGATCGCGAACGGCATACTGTTCCTCGCGAGCGACGAGTCCTCCTTCTGCTGCGGCACGGTGCTTACCATGGACGGCGGCGAGGTGATCGCCTAAAGGTTTCATTGGAGTAGGTGAGCAGCAGCGCCTGGCGGCGTGTGGCCTAGACCGGTTTTTCGAGGCGGCGGTATATCGTGCTCCTGGCCACGCCAAGGTGCCTGGCGGCGCGCGATATGTTGCCGCCGTGCCTCTCTACGGCCCGCTGGGCCTCCTCGCGGGGATCCAGGCAGCAGGGGCCCGGCTCCTGCGCCATTTGGGCCGTGCCGTCCCTGCCCATGTTCCTGTCCACGTGCGCCCTCAGCGCCTGGGCGACGCCTACGCCGAGCGCGTGCGCGCCCTGCGTCACGTTCCTCAGCTCGCGCAGGTTCCCCGGCCACGAATACCGCATAAGATGCTCCAGCTCCGCCGCGCCGAGGGCGCAGCCCTCGCCGGAATACATGGCGCTGAAGAAGGATATCAGCTCGCTCATGTCGTCGAAGCGCTCCCGCAGCGGCGGTATCCTGATCTCCACCACGTTCAGGCGGAAGTATAGGTCCGAGCGGAACTCCTTCCGGGCGACCGATTCCGCGAGGTCGGCGTTGGTGGCGCAGACTATGCGCGCGTCCACGGGTATCGGCCTGTTGCTCCCCAGGCGGAACAGCTCCCTTTCCTCCAAAGCCCTGAGCAGATAGGACTGGGCCTCGAGCGGCAGGCTGCCCAGCTCGTCGAAGAAAAGCGTCCCGCCGCTCGCCGCCTCTATCTTGCCGGGGCTGCCCTTATGCAGCGCCCCGGTGAAGGCGCCTGGCACATAGCCGAACAGCTCGCTGCCCACTAGATCCTTGGGTATCGCGCCGCAGTTCACCGGCACGAAGGCGCCGCCGGAGCGCCCGCTGTTCTCGTGTATCATCCTCGCGAAGCGTTCCTTGCCCACGCCCGTCTCGCCGATCAGCATGATGGGCGCGTCCGAGGCCGCCGCCCTCATCGCCATGCGGCAGGCGTCCGTGAAGGCGGGGGCCGAGCCCACGAGCCTCGTCTCTCCGCCCGGCGCCGCCGGGCCGCCCGGCGCCGCGCCGCGCGGGGGACGGGCCTGTGCCTGCGGCACGCGCCGCCTGTCGGCGCAGACGATCATGCCCACATAGCTCTCGGCGCCGAACACGGGGGCGCAGCGGAAGGCATACTCATCCGTTTCGCAGCTGCGCGCCTTCGCGCCGGCGGAAAGCCCGTAGAGGAACTGCGCGTTCACCCGCCTAAGCTGCGCGCCGGCGGAGGCGCCTAGGGTCTGGAAGGGGAACTGGCCTTCCAGCATGGGGTGCCGGGGCCTGGACGAGGCGATCACGTCGAAGCCGGAATCGAGCGCGACGACGAGCTCCGCGTCGTTGCGCCGGACAGCCTCGCTGAAGCCCTGCTCCAGCATGTGCGCGGCGTCCGTATAGGCCATGAGAAGATTGCTCTCTATCGTCCTCGCGACGAAGGCCACCATGCCCATCGTGTCCGAGGAGATGGCGAGCTTTTCCGCCGACAGGGCTATGATGCCGTTCAGCCTCTTGTTTCTCAGGTTGCTTATGGGCGCGGCGACGCAGTTCGACAGCTTCGCGGGCTCGGTAAAGTGCTCCTCCCCGTATATGGCGTAGGTCTGCCTCGTCTTTTTCGCCATGGACACGCCCGTCGTGCCCGTGTGCTTTTCGTTGAGTATGGCGCCGGGCAGCAGCCCCTGGTACCTCGCCGCCCTCTCGCCGCTGGTCTCCCCGGCGAACGTCCGCAGTATCACCGTGTCCTCGGTGCAGAGGTTTATCACCGTATTCTTGATGCTGTACCTTTTCAGCATCATGGCGAAGTCGTCCAGCACCGGCTGGGCGACGGAGATGAGCATGCCGTACTTCACGCCCAGCCTGTCTACCTCGTCCTCGCTCAGGACTATGCTCGCCCCGGAGTCCGAGTAGGACAGGCCGTTTTCGAGGGAGCGCTTCCACGACTCCAGTATCTCGCCGCGCACGGACAGGCCGTGTATGTCGCCCGTCTTGAGGAACTTGTCCCATTCGCCACGGACGGCGTTCAGGTATTTGGCCGGATCGTCGATGTAGCCTGTGCAGCCGAGGTTTTTCATGGCGCGCCCCCCTGATACAGCATGCGACACATTCGCATACGACACATTCGCTTCCGCCGCCCCGCGCCTTTTCCTGCCATGTAAGAACGAATCAGTGTTTCCTTTATGGCGCAAAAAAAGTATAGCGCGTTTTTGGCCCGAATTCAAGGGGCAGATTGCAATTGACAAAATACGGCCCGTAAGTTATCATTTTATATGGCGGCGGCAGCGCGGCATGATCGCCGTCGGCCCCCCTGTCACGGGGGCGGGGTTTTGTTCTGGAAAGGGGCCTGATGGAAGAATTTGAAAAAAGGTACGGCGGCGTGGCCGTGGAGAGGGAGATACAGAAATACTGGGAGGACCAGGGCATATACGAGTACAGGGCGGACAGATCGCGCCCCCTGTTCTCGATAGACACGCCCCCGCCAACGGTCAGCGGCAGCCTCCACATAGGCCACATCTTCAGCTATACCCAGGCTGAGATGATAGCCCGTTTCAGGCGGATGCAGGGCTACAGCGTCTATTACCCCTTCGGCTTCGACGACAACGGGCTTCCGTCGGAGAGGCTTGTGGAGAAGGAGACGGGGATCAGGGCGAACGAGACGTCCAGGAGCGCCTTCTGCGACAGATGCATAGAGACGGTGCGGAAGTACGAGGCGGAATTCGTGGCCCTGTGGAAGTCCATGGGCTTTTCCTGCGACTGGAAGCTCCAGTATTCCACGGTCAGCCGGAGCGCGCAGCGCCTGTCGCAGAGGTCGTTTATCGAGCTTGCCGCCGCAGGCCACGCCTACATAAAGGAGTCGCCCGTGCTGTGGTGCACGGAATGCCGGACATCCATAGCGCAGGCGGAGCTCGACGCGCGGAGCGTCGACGCCTTCTTCCACCACGTCGCCTTCAGCGTAGACGGCGAGGTTTTGGAGATCGCGACCACGCGCCCGGAGCTGCTGTACGGCGTCGTCTGCGTGCTCGTGAACCCGGACGACCCCCGCTATTCCGGCCTGATAGGCAGGAAGGCGAAGGTGCCCCTCTACGATTTTGAGGTCCCGCTGCTCGCCGACGACAAGGTCGCCGCGGACAAGGGCACCGGGGCCGTGATGTGCGCCACCTTCGGCGACACGACAGACGTCGAATGGGTCAGCCAGTACGGCCTGCCCTACAGGAAGGCCCTTCTGCCCGACGGCTCCATGGCGCCGGAGGTCCCCTTCGTGGCCGGGCTCGGCGTGAAGGCCGCCCGGGAAGAGATCGTCCGCCTTTTGAAGGGGCGCGGCCTTCTCGTAAGGTCCGAAAGGATAACGCACGCCGTATCCGTGCACGAGCGCTGCGGCGCCGAGGTCGAGATCGTGCCGTCGCGGCAGTGGTACATCGACGTGCTGGGCAAAAAGGGCGAGCTGCTTGAGGCGGGCGACAGGGTCAGATGGTATCCCGCGCATATGAAAAGCAGATACGTGAACTGGGTCGAAAACCTCAAATGGGACTGGTGCATATCCCGGCAGAGGTATTTCGGCGTCCCCATACCCGTGTGGTACTGCGCGAAGTGCGCGAGGCCGGCCTTTGCCGATCTGTCCTCGCTGCCCGTGAACCCCCTTGAAACCGCGTACAGCGGCGTCTGCGAGTGCGGCTGCACGGAATTCGTGCCCGACAGCGCCGTGCTCGACACCTGGGCCACGTCGTCCATCTCGCCCATGATAAACCTCGACAAGGCGTCGGAATACGGCATGGGAGACGGCTTCATGCCCATGAGCATGAGGACGCAGGCGCACGAGATAATCAGGACCTGGGCCTTCTACACCATCGTGAAAAGCCTCTACCACACGGGGGACATCCCGTGGAAGGACGCCATGATATGCGGCTTCGTCCTGGCAAAGCCGGGCGAGAAGATAAGCAAGTCCAAAGGCAACGCGGATCTGACGCCGCAGGCCCTCATAGACAGCTGCTCGGCGGACGCCATCCGCTACTGGGTCGCCGGCGCGCGGCTCGGCACGGACACCTTCTTCGATCAGGGCGAGATGACGGAGCTGTCCGGCCGCTTCATGACCAAGCTGTGGAATTCCTCCAAATTCGTCTGTTCGCACCTCGGCGACTTCGATCCCCTGCGCGAGCCGGCGGAGACGAAGCCCATCGACAGATGGATAGTCGAGCGCACGAACGAGACCATAGCCCAGGCCGCCGCCTTTCTGGGCGAATACGAGGCCGGCCTCGCGAGAAAGGCCATCGACGAGCTGTTCTGGAAGGATCTATGCGACAATTACATAGAGATCGTCAAGGAGCGGCTGTACCAGCCGGACATATACGGCGCCGAGGCCAGGCTGTCCGCGCAGAGGTCGATATACTACTGCCTGCTGAACGTGCTGAAGATGTACGCCGTCTATGTCCCCCACCTGACGGAGTGCATATATCGGAAGGGCTTCGACAGGCTCGTGGGGATCGATTCCATACATCTGACCCAGTGGGAGAGGCCGGCGCCCGCGGACGCCGAGCTGCTTGCCTTCGGCGAGGAGCTGAAGGCCGTGGTTTCGGAGATGCGCAAGCACAAATCGGAGAACGGGCTTTCCATGAGGGCCGAGGTCCCTTCCGTCACCATAAGGGGTTCGGCCAGGCACGAGGGCTGGTTCAGGGAGACGGAGGCGGATCTGGCGGCCTGCTCCCACGCGAGGGAGCTCGTGTACGATCTGGGCTCATGAAAAACCCTTGGGATCGCTGGGACCCCAAGGGTTTTGGCTGGTACTCCGTCAGGGGCTCGAACCCTGGACACCCTGATTAAGAGTCAGGTGCTCTACCAACTGAGCTAACGAAGCCTGTCAGGGCAAGCCCTGCGTACACCTCTTAAATGTTAACATGGGCGGGCGGCTTTGTCAACAGTAAATATGGACAGGGTAATACTGCATTGCGACATGAACGCATTCTACGCGTCGGTCGAGCTGCTTTCGTTTCCGGAGCTCGCGTCGCGCCCTGTCGCCGTGTGCGGCGACCCGGAGGCGCGCCACGGCATAATCCTCGCGAAGAACGAGCGCGCGAAGGCCTTCGGCGTGGTCACGGCCGAGACGGTATGGAGCGCGCGCAGGAAATGCCCCGGCCTCGTGCTTCTTAGTGCCCATCACGACAGATACCGCGAATATTGCAGGAGAATAAACGGGATATACTGCCGCTTCACCGACATGGTGGAGGCTTTCAGCATAGACGAGTCGTGGCTTGACGTTACCGGAAGCACGCGGCTTTTCGGCGGCGGCGAGGAGATCGCCGACAATATCCGCAGGACGGTGAAGGGGGAGCTTGGGCTCACGCTGTCCGTCGGCGTCTCCTTCAACAAGATCTTCGCGAAGATGGGCTCCGACTACAGGAAGCCCGACGCGACCACCCTCGTCAGCAGGGGGAATTTCAGGCAGCTGATCTGGCCCCTGCCGGTGCGGGACATGTTCGGCGTGGGCGGGGCGACGGCGGCGAAGCTGGCCGGCAGGGGGATAAAGACCATAGGCGGCCTCGCCTCCTGCGACAGGACGCTGCTGGAGGCGCAGCTAGGCAAGAACGGCGGGCTTCTGCACGACCGCGCCAACGGCCTGGACGACAGCCCCGTGGCGGCGGCGCTGGAACGGCGGCGCATCAAGTCCGTCGGCAACGGCACGACCTTCCGCCGGGACATCAGCGGGGAGGAGGACATCCGCGCCGGCGTCGTGGCGCTTGCCGACACCGTGGCGGGCAGGCTGCGGAAGCACGGCGTGAAGTGCCGCTGCGTCAGGGTGGACATCAAGGATCCGCTGTTTCGGACCATATCGAGGCAGACGCGGCTGGCCGCAGCCACGAACGTCACGGAGGACATAGTCCGCGCGGCCATGGGGCTCATGGCCAGGCACTGGCGGAGCGGCGACCCGATACGCCTCATCACGGTCACGGCCGAGGCCCTCGCGGACGAGGGCGACGCCGAGCAGATGAGCTTCCTGGACGGAGCGTCCCTCGGCACGGGCGCGGCCCCGGACGGCCCGCGCAGGGGCGAAAGCCTTGACAGGGCGGTGGACAGCATACGCCGCAGGTACGGCGCCGGCGCGATAACCTTCGGCAGCGTGCTCAATAACGACATAGGCGTGGGCGTGGAGACGGAGATGGACGAGCACGCCGACTGGCCGGGGCTTTAGCCGGGAATCCCGCCTGCCGGTTCGGGACGGCAGCGGCGCGGCAGAGGGCGGATTTTCACATTTTAGCGGATGCAAGGCTTGCAAATGAGCGGATCGCGCCCCAGCCCTTGGCGAGGAATATTCAAACAGAGGCGGCGCCGGCCGCGCTGACGGTGATTACCGGGAACGGGTTCGCCCACCGCAGGCCGGACGGGGTGAACGTCGTGCCCCTATCGACGCTGTCCGGTTCCTGATCCCGCATTGACGCGAACCTCACGTCTGATCAGGACAAACATCAGCCCAACGGCCCAAAACGCTTTGCTTCGCCGCATTTTTATGATACAATTGACATATGTGGAATATTTGGTTGCGAGGCGGGGCGCCCGTCCGGAGGCCGCGCCGGTTCTGTTCGGGCGGGGTTCTGGGCGGCGGCGACATTTGAAAGACATGGACGAAGACAGGCGCAGGACCAAGGACGCCCCGGACGCCGGGGCGCAGCTGGAAGGCTATCTGAGCGTGAAGGCCAGGATCATCTCCGTGCTGATTCTGGTGCTCGTGCTGCTTACCATCTGGTACATGCTCGATCTCGTGCTGCTGACCTTCGTCATGATGTTCATATTCTACAACCTGCTCGTTTCCGTCCACAGGCTCACGAAGGACAGGCTCAGGAAGCGCGTGCCCGACGGCGCCATACTGCTCGTGCTCTACATCGTCATCTTCGCGCTGCTGTCCGCCGCGAGCGGCTATTTCGCGCCCAAGCTGGTAACGCAGATCACGGAGATAGCGGAGATATTCAGGAATTTCGACTTTGACAACGTGCGGGAATCGCTGGATCCGGCCGTCGCCGACATTTTTTCCAGCTTCGACCTGGACCCCTACATATCCGGGGCGGGCTCGATGCTTCTCTCGTGGCTGGGGCGTTTCGGCAGCTTCAGCATAAACATACTGCTCGCCATACTGCTCAGCTTCATGCTGCTTCTGGAGAAGGGCAAGCTCGCCAAGTTCGGCGAGGTGCTCGGGCGGAGCCGCATATCCTTTCTCTACAGATACACCATGAACTTCGGCGGCAACTTCGTGCGCTCCTTCGCCACCGTCATGAAGGTGCAGGTGCAGATAGCCCTCATCAACTGCATACTCTCGATCATACTGCTCAGCATCCTGGGCTTCCCGCAGGTCCTCGGCCTGGGCATCATGATATTCACGCTGGGCCTCATACCGGTGGCGGGCGTCATCATATCGCTGCTGCCGCTTTCCATCGTGGCCTTCAACACGGGGGGCATACCCAAGGTCATAGCCGTCATCATCATGATAGTCGTGATACACGGGATAGAGGCATACATACTGAACCCCAAGCTGATGTCCAACAAGACCTCCCTGCCCGTCAGCTTCGTCTTCATCATACTGGTCGTCGCGGAGCACTACCTGGGCGTATGGGGGCTGCTGATAGGCGTGCCGCTGTTCATATTCCTGCTGAACATCTTCGAGGTGGACTACGCGAGCGCCTTTCCGCAGGAGGGCCCGCTGCTGCGCAGGTTCGCCAGATGGGCGTCGAAGGTCGGCAGGGCCAGGGCCGCAGGCAGGCGGGGCGCGGAGAAATGAAAAGGCGCCGATACTTTCATATCGCCGCCTTCCCACTTGGATGGAATCGTGTGTGTTTATTGAAAGTCGGACATTGGATAAAGGAGGAAGAACATGCTTTTTGAGCAATTTTGTCCGACATATCAAAGCGTGTCCGTCTAACAAAACCTATAATACAGGGCGAATGTGTAGATTATGTGGTGAGAAAATGAATATATTGGGAAGAATATGGAAGCGACAAACGTAGTGCTCGCGCTGCTGTTCGCCATGGTGTTCACCAATGTGCTGGACAGCATCTTCGAAAGCCTGCCGCTGCCGCTCATACAGCTCGCCGTCGGCTGCGCCCTCGGGCTGACCGCCCTCGAGTCCACGCTCGAGCTCGAGCCCGAGATATTCATGGCGATAGTGATAGCCCCGCTGCTGTTCCGTGAGAGCGAGGAATCGGACGTCATGCGGCTGTGGCGGGTCAAGAAGCAGGTCTTTTTCATGGCCTTCCTGCTCGTGTTCATAACCGTCGCCGGCATAGGCTTCGCGGTGCATCTCCTCATACCCACGCTGCCGACGGCGGCCTGCTTCGCGCTCGGCGCCATACTTGGCCCCACGGACTACGTGGCCGTCGCGTCGCTCTCCTCCAAGGTGAGGCTGCCCGACATGCTCATAACGGTCCTGAAGGGCGAGGCCCTGATAAACGACGCGTCCGGCCTCATCTCCCTGCGCTTCGCCGTGGCCGCCCTGCTCACCGGCGCCTTCCACATCGTAGACGCGGGCCTTGAGCTTGCCATACTGTGCGTAGGGGGCTTCCTCGTGGGCTACGTGCTGACGCTGATCAAAAGGATCGTCGCGGGCAGCCTCAGGCGCATGATGATACACAATATCGTCCCCCATCTGCTCATAGAGCTTTCCATGCCGCTGATGGCCTACGTCGCCGCGGAGATAATAGGCGTGTCCGGCATACTCGCGGCCGTGACCTCGGGCGTCATGCAGTCCTTAGATTTCAAGAGGACGGGCCTGTTCGAGGCGGAGCTTGGCATCGCCAAGAACACCACCTGGGAGATCATCTGCTTCGTGCTGAACTCCATAGTGTTCCTGATGCTCGGGATGCAGTTTCCGGGCGCGGTCGTCCACATATGGGAGAGCCCCGACTACAACCACGGCTTCATAATAGCGGCGACGCTGCTCGTGACGCTGATAATGATGGGGGTGCGCTTCGTCAGCCTGATCTTCCTGGGGAGCGAGATCATAGGCGCGTCGCTGTCCGAGAAGCTGAAAAACGCCCTCATCCTCACGCTTTCGGGCGTCAAGGGCGTCGTGAGCATGGCCTCGGCGATATCCCTGCCCTTCATGCTCTCGAACGGCAGCCCCTTTGCGGAGAGGCCGCTGCTGATATTCATAGCGGCCGGCGCCGTCACGCTGACGCTGCTGCTGGCCCTGTTCGTCCTGCCCTTCCTGGTGGAGCCCTCGGGCGGGCGCGAAGGCAATGAGAACGGGGCGCAGATAGAGCTTCTGAAGGAGGTCATCGGGCAGCTCAGGCGAAAGGACGGCGCGCATCTCGGCGCCGTCGTGGTCAGCTACCAAAAGAGGATAAAGGAGCTCGAGCACGCCGGCTACGAGAAGGGCGAGAAGAAGCGCATGCGCTCCCTGCTGTCGTTTGCCGCCATGACGGAGACGAATTCGCTGGAGTGGAAGCGGAGGAACAGGGAGATAAGCGCGCGCGTCTACCGGGGATACCGCGAGATCATGGGCATGATGCGCCGCGCGGAGGCGGGCGGGACGGTGGCCATGACGCTGGCCGGCCTGTGGAGGCGCCTGGCGCACGCGCTGAGGCGCGGCGGGCACGAGCGCGAGGATCTCTCCAATGACGAGTACCGCCAGAAGCTGAGGGATCTGTTCTGGGAGGAGACCGACGTCGTCGTGCAGGCGCTCGAGGACATGCGCTACCTCTATCCCGAAAAGCTGATCGCCCAGTTCGTGGAGGAGCGCATCAACTACATGGGGCCGCTCATAGACGACACCTACGCCGGCTCGCTGCGCGCGCGGCTGCACGAGGAATACGTCAAGGAGCTGCTTGTCGGATACGAGATAGAGCGCGAGACCATCTGGGACTTCTGCGACCAGGGGAGGATAAGCGAGGAGCAGGCGAACGAGCTGCGCGTCAACGTTAACAAGCTCGAGTCCTATACGCTGTCGGGCAACAGGAACGACGCGATGCTTAGGCTTATTGCGCTGGTGGGCGACCGCAGGGGCCACTTCCGCTGATGGCTGCTGCCCGGCGCCCGCGCCATTTTTGCCCATCCCGGAACCCGGTTTCGGATTTTGTCTTGTTTTTGCGCGTCATCCAGTGTAGTGTCTCATTCGTTTTTGTATAAGGAACTGTCGAAAAATAAAGTGTATAGTTGGCGCAGCAATTTTGTGTCCCGGCAAGGCGCCGGGTTCCGCGAATACTTGTAGTATTCAAGGGTTCCGGCAACGCAGCCGGGACGCGAAAGGGCAAGCCAAATGTGCAGGTTGTTTTTCGACAGTTCCTTATATAGATTCTCCCGCTATCCGACAAAAACTACTGAACCTGGATAGGCCGCCAGCGCCTTGTCCGCTGTCAGAAAAGAAATGCCTTCGGACACGGCTTGGGCAAGCAAAATACGGTCGAAAGGGTCTTTGTGAAGCGGCGGCAAAGAAGCGACAGACAAGACGTGTCGCGTCAAGACAGGCATTTCTTCGTAGCCTGATGCGATGAGTCCGTTATACAGCAACACGGGATCAATGTCAAAGTCGTCGCGGCCAAGCCCCGCTTTGATGACAATTTCCCAAAGGCTTGCGGGGCTGAACAGCAAGGTATTGGACATATCGTCAATATGCCTTTGCGCCGCGTGCGGCAATTCGTCCGCCGCCGCCCAGATGAGTATGTGCGTGTCCAGAAGCAGCCTCATGGCATACTCCCGAACAAATTCGCTATTTCGTGGCCGCCCATATTGTCAAAATCGGCGGGAACTGATATGCGGCCCTTCAAAAATCCTGTGCGCCGACACGGCACGGCGGGAACAGGAACATATGAATCGACGATCACCAGTGGGCGTCCGGATTTTGCGATAATGAACGGCTCCCCTGCGGCGGCCTTTTCGACAAGCGCGGAAAGGTGCGTCCTGGCCTCGTGAATATTGACTTGTCTCATAGTGCGCCTCCTGTTGATCTATGGCCTTAGTAGATCTATGGCCTTAGTTTATCAGGCATGGCTTGAATCGTCAAGGCCTTTGCGAGGATTTGGGCCTGCCTGGACATATCCCTCTGTTACTACGAAGGGGCCCTTCCCTGCTTCCGCCGGAGCAACGCTATTGCCGCCGCCAGGGCTGCGGCTATGAGGACGGCGATGGCGGCTAGTGCGGGGAGGCCTAGGCCGGCCCCTTCCGCGCGCTCCGCGTCCCGCGCCTGCATGTCCTGCGCCTGCGCATCCTGCGCCCCGGCCACCTCCACGCCCCGCAGATCAAAGGCCAGCAATACCTCCCGTCCCTCCGTAAAGCGCGCGGCGGCCTCGTGTACGCCGTATTCCAGCTTACCCAGCCTATCGGCCGTTATCGTAAGCACGGTGCTGCCCTCGCGCGCCGCGTAGTCCGTGCCGCGCGCCCACAGCCCGCCGTCAAGGTAGAGATCCTCAAACTCCGCGAACGGAAGGTCTATGTGCGCCTCGAAGGGCCTGCCGCTGCCATCGAGCTCGAAGTAGTACAGGCCGTCCGCGCCGCGTTCAAGCCCGCTGACAAGGCCCTCGCCGGAAAAAACGCCGCCCGCTCCCGCTTCGCCCGCCGCGTCCGCTGCCGCCGCGCCTGCTTCGCCCGCCGCGTTCGCGCCTGCCGCCGCGACTGTTTCGCCTGCCGCGTTCGTGCCCGCCGCCGCGCCTGTTTCGCCCGCCGCATTCGCGCCTGCCGCCGCGTCTGTGCCGGTGGCGGCGCCCGCATCACCCGCGCCGCCAGTCCCCGTCGCGCCGCCCGTGTCACCCGCGCCGCCGGCCCCAGTCCCATCGCCCGTGTCACCCGCGCCGCCCGTTCCCGTCCCGTCGCCTGTCCCGTCGCCGGTTCCAGTCCCGTCGCCCGTCCCGTCGTCTGTCCCGTCGTCCGTCCCCGGCTCCGGCTCCGTCAGCCTGAGCGTGAACTTCTGCGCGGCGACCGTCTGCACGCCGTTGATCATGAATTCCGCCGCGGCCGTGTGCTCGCTGTTGTTCTGCAGGCTCTGGAATGTCTTGTCGTATACCGTTACAACCGTGCTGCCTTTCCTGTCGCTGTACCACGCGTCCGGCTCGCCGATTGCGCCGGGCGTCAGCTTGAGCCCGTCCATCCAGAAGTCCACGAAGTAGGGGTAGTTGCTGTCGCCCTCGTCGATATCGTCGTCGTTGTTCAGGTCGACGTCCCCGATCATGAATTCCCGATGCCCCAGCTCGAGCGCCGGGCCCGTGAGCTCGTAGCCGCCGCCGGGGGTCGTGGCCTCGCCTAGGGTCAGCCCTATCGGATAGTCGTTCGTCTGGGCGAGCTGCCCGTCGTCGGGCCTCTCGACGATCAGGCTGATCCCCTGCAGATCGAGCAGCTGCCTGTCGAATACCGTGCTCCAGACGGCGACAAAGAAGGTGAAGATGCCGTCCTCCAGGGGCGCGCCGTGGAACTGCCCGGACTGCAGCAGGGACAGGCCCTCCGGCAGATCGCCGCCCTCGACGCTGTACTCCACATAGTCAGGGTGTGTGCCCTTCAGGTCCGCCTCTATGATGTATTGGTAGGGGACGAGCAGCCAGGCGTCGCCGTAGTCGAACTTGGTGATACTGCCCTCTATGCCGACGAAGCTTATCCCCTTGCCGGCGGCCCAGGTCTCGATGTAGCTGTCCGGCACGCCGCAGACGGCGATCTTGTCTGCGGACGCGCCGTCCGCCGCCTCGTCGTTGGCTGAATTGACGCTTTCCGGCACATAGACGCCCAGGGCGGCCGCAGAGCCCGCGTCCATCGCCCCTGCCGGCAGCACCGTCCTGCCCTGCTCAAAGACTAGCCAGCGCAGCTCCGCCATGCCGTCGAAGGCCCTATCACCGTTCTGGGGCACCTCGGCATCCTCGTAAAAAACCGTGACGCCCTTGGGGACGCGCATCTCCGTGATGCCGGTCCCGGCGAAGGCGCTGCCGCCGATTGAGTCAAGGTTTTCCGGCAGCGCGATCCTCTTGAGCTTGGCGGCCCCGGAAAAGGCATAGCCATCGATCGCCGCCACGCTCGCCGGGACATCGTATGATTCCTCCTGGCTTCCGGCGGGATATCGTATGAGACGCGTCATGTCCGCGCTGAACAGCACGCCATACCCGTCGGTCACAAAGTTCCCCTCGCCGATCTCTATCTCTTCCAGCTTGTCGCAGCCATAGAAGGCATCCCTGCCGATCTCCGACACCCCGGGGATGACCACACGCACCAGCCCAGCGCAGCCGTAGAACGCCCTGTCGCCTATCTCCGTCACGCCGCCCGGAATGACGACGCTCGCCAGGCTTACGCAGCCCTCGAAGGCTCCGTCGTCTATCGTTTCAAGCTCGCTTTCCAGCGAGGCGGATACCGAAACCAGGGACACGCAGCCATAGAACGCCCCGCTCCCGATACGGGCTACGCCGTCCGGCACATCTACGCTTTCCAGGGCGGTGCAGGAGGCAAAGGCGGAGTCCCCGAGGGTTTCAAGCCCCTTCGGCAGCGTGATCGTCTCGAGCGCGGCGCAGCCCGCGAAGGCCTCACTGGCGATCTCCGTCACGGTGGGCGGAACCTCGTATTCCGCACTCGTGTTGCCTATGGGATATTTCAGCAGCTTCATTTCCCCCTTATCTAGCAGCGCGCCGCTCTCGTCGGACGCAAACTTTGCGTTATCTTCGTCCACCGTGATTTTCGCCAGGGACCTGCAGCCGCTGAACGCGGAGCTTTCTATGGCGACCACGGCGGCGGGGATACGTATGGACTCCAGCGCGGCGCAGTCCATAAAGGCCTCTACGTCTATGCCTACAATGCTTTCGGGCAGGGTTATGGACTTCAGCGCGGCGCAGCCATTGAACATATTCGACGGAATCTTGATCACGCCCTCCGGGATCATCACGTTTTCCAGCTTCACGCAGCCTTGGAATGTGCCGGCTGTTATCGCGGACAACTCAGTCAAGCCGGAGGACAGCGTCGCCGACGCAAGCTCCGTGCATCCCCCAAAGGCATAGCTGGCGAGCTGTGTCACCGTATTCGGGATGACTATGGACTCCAGGGACACGCAGCCATAGAACGCCCACATGTCTATGCTTTCAAGGCCCGGGGGTAGGCTGATGGACTCCAGCGCGGCGCAGCCGTAGAACGCGGATTCCCCTATGGACTGGAGCTGCGAGTCTTCCTCGAAGCTGACATCCTCCAGGCCGGCGGCGCCGCTGAAGGCGCCCGCCCATATGTCCTCGACGTCGGCCGGGACGGTATAGCTTTCGTCCGACTTTCTGATCGGGTACTGGCGCAGCTCGGCCATGTCCTTGCTGAACAGCACGCCCTCGTGGCTGGAGAAATGAGTGTTGCCGGCGGCGACCGCGATTTCCGCAAGGGACGTGCATTCGGAAAACGCGCTGTTGCCGATCTGTGTCAGGGAGGCGGGCAGGGTGATTTTTTCTAGCGACGTACACTCCGCGAACGCGTACGGGCCGAGTTCTGCCAGGCTGGACGTTTCGGATATGGCGATTTCGGCCAAGCCGGAGCAGCGGGCGAAGGCGCTGGTGCCGATCTCCGTCACGCTGTCCGGGATCTCTATGCCCTCAAGCCCCGTGCAGTCGGAAAAGGCGTCCATCCAGATGATTTTCAGGCCCTCGGGCAATTCGGCCCTGATCAGGCCCGTGCAGCCGCTGAATGTGCCGTACTCTATGGTGTCGGCGCCGGCGGGCCAGACGATTTCCGTCAGCGAGACGCAGCCCTCGAAGGCGCGGGCGCCGACGAAGCCCACGCTGTCCGGAAGGTCTATCCCCTCCAGCGCGGCGCAGCCGTAGAAGGCGGTGGCGCCGATGGAGCCCACGCTGTCCGGAAGGTCTATCCCCTCCAGCGCGGCGCAGCCCCAGAAGGCGCCGGTCCCGAGGCTTTCAAGGCTCTCGGGCAGCCTTATTTCCCTCAGGCCGTCGCAGTCCTCGAACGCGTAGGCGCCGATGTCCTTCAGGCCCTCCGAAAATTCGAGGGATTCCAGGTTCACGCAGTCCTGGAAGGCCATCTCCCCGATTCGCTCCAGGCCCTCCGAAAATTCGAGGGATTCCAGGTTCACGCAGTCTTTGAAGGCCTTCTCCCCTATGGCGACTATGGTGACGCCCGCAGGGCTGCATATCTCGGCTATGGCGGCCATCACCTCGTCATCCGTGGCGCCCTCATCGCAGTCCGTGATCGTGATCTCGTTTTCCGACTGGGTATAGCTGAGTATCCCCGACGGGTCTTCCTCCGCGAAGGCGGCCGTCAGGCCGCCGGCCGCCAGGGCCAGCGCGGCGAGGGCAAGCAGGCCCCATAATACGGGCGCGCGCCTGGGCGCAGCCTCTTTGCGATTGTGGATTCTCATGCCGTTCTCCTTCCCCGCCATCGGGGGCCGTTGCGAAACGGATCCGCAACGCCCTTAGGCGGTTTCCGCAGTAACATTTTTTTCAAAATGTTACATGGGCTTTTTTTGCCGCGTTTGCAAGGCTTCCCCGGATCCGCGTCCGGGCCTCCCTGCGCGGCGCCAATCCCTCGGCCCCGTTTCCCGTTCAAATTCCAAACAGTATGGCGTCATGTAACATTTTGAAAAATATGTTACATGGGCAACGCCTGTCCTATATGGTAAATTATATCTGCTCCGTGGCTGTATTGCAAGACAAATCTGTGGTTACTACTCACACGCCACGCCATTTTTGCCCATCTCGGAACCTGGTTTCGATTATTGGCTTCCTCACGTAGCTTCCAGTACGCTCCGGGAGCCAAAATCGCCCCCAGAACCCGATCTGGACAAAGACTGCCGCGGCGTGTGAGTAGTTTCGATTTAAGTAGGTGAGTAGTAACACAATCTGTGCATTTTGTGTATTTTGTGGGCCGCAAAAGCCTTGACATTGCCTTATGCCTGTGACATAATCGTGTCGTAGCGGTTTTGATTGAAGCGGGTGGGCGGCAAGCATGAAGGAACTGTACATAATAGGGGCGGGGGGCCTGGGCCGCGAGGTGGCTGAGATTGTGCATGCGATAAATGAGCAGTCGCCAAAATACAGGATCGCCGGTTTTATCGATGACACAAAGACCTTATGGGGGACTGTCCTAAACGATCTGCCGGTGCTTGGCGGCAGGGAATTCCTGAAGCAAAACGCCGGCGCCGACAAATCCTGCGTGGTCATCGCGATAGCCGACGCGAAGGTCAAGCAGGCCTTGGTGGATGACCTGGACGGGTATGTCGAGTGGGAAAGCATCACGCATCCCACCGCGACAGTCTCAAAATACAGCAGGATCGGCTGCGGGAGCGTCCTGCAGGCATACGTATGGGTGAGCCCGAACGTATGCATAGGAAACTACTGCTTCGTCAACACCAAAAGCGGGCTGGGGCATGATGCCGTGCTCGAAGATTTTGTGTCGGTCATGGCCTTTTGCGACGTCACCGGCGGCGTCCATGTCGAGAAAGGCGCCTATCTGGCGACGAGCGTGGCGGTCATACCGAACATCAGGATCGGGGAATACGCCTATATCGGCGCGGGCAGCGTCGTCATCAGGGACATCAAGGCAAACGCCGTGATGGTCGGCAACCCCGCGAGACAGATCCGATGACCCGCTTTTAGCAAGTCCCCAAAGTCTGTGAGCGAAATCGCAGGAAATACCCGTTTTGTGACGGAAGCGGGGGCGCGGCCCCCTTTCCCGCACACACACCTCAGAACTGTAACCACCGGGCGCCTCACAACGTCTCGTTCATGCTCCCCGTCCTGTAGCCCTCCAAGTCCAGCGTCACATACGAAAAGCCCAGGCCTTTCAGGGCGCTGTTCACCTCCGAGCGCTCGGCTTCCCGCGCCAGCCGGGGCAGCTCCGCCGGGTCTAGCTCGATGCGGGCCATGTCGCCGTGGACGCGCACGCGCACCTGGGTGAAGCCCATGTCCAGCAGAAGCTGCTCCGCCCTGTCCACCATGCCCAGCTTCCCCTCCGTTATGCTCTCCCCGTACACGAACCGCGACGACAGGCAGGCAAAGGACTGCTTGTTCCATGTCGGAAGGCCGAGCTCTTTTGAAAGAAGCCTTATTTCCTCCTTGCCGAGCCCGGCTTCCCGCAGCGGGCTCCTGACCCCCTGCTCGCGCACGGCCTGAAGCCCCGGACGGTAGTCGCCCTCGTCGTCCACGTTGGAGCCCTCCGCCACCGCGCCTATGCCGTTTCGCTTGGCGACCTCCCATATCTTCGTGAAAAGCTCGTTCTTGCAGAGATAGCAGCGGTTTGTCGGGTTTTGCGAGAAGCCCTCTATGTCAAGCTCCTCGGACTCGCACACGAAATGCCTTATCCCCTCGCCCGCGCAGAAGCCCTCGGCCTCGCGCAGCTCCCGCGCCGGAAACGAGGCGGAGCGCGCGGTGACGGCTATGGCCCTGTCGCCGAGCGCGTCGTGCGCCTCCTTCAGCAGGAATGTCGAGTCCACGCCGCCCGAAAAGGCCACGGCCACGCCGTCCAGCCCTAAAAGTATCTCCTTCAGCAGCGCGCGTTTCGCCCGCGCGCCGTCATGGATGTCCATACCGCGTCCCTCCCGCTTCCGAACGCCACGCCGCCTGCGGCCTTTCCCGTTCCAAGGCGGCCCCTACACGATCACGCCGCCGCCCACCACTATGTCCCCGTCGTACAGCACGACGGACTGCCCGCCGGCGACCGCCCGCTGCGCCTCGTCAAACTCCACCCGCAGCCTGTCCTCCCCCGTCTGCTCCGCCGTCGCGGGGCTCGCGGCCTGGCCGTAGCGCAGCTTCGCCGCGACGCGCAGCGGCCGCTCCAGGCGCCCGCAGGCTATCAGGTTTATATCCCTCGCCTCCAGCGCGCGCGAATACAGATCCCTTTCGGGCGCGAGCACCACCGTGTTGTCGGACACGCGCTTCTCCAGCACGTACAGCGGGGCGGGCAGGGCCAAGCCCAGGCCCCTGCGCTGCCCGACGGTGTAGCGGGCAAGACCTCTGTGCCGCCCCAGCACCCTGCCGCCGGCGTCGATGAAGTCGCCCTCGGGCAGATCCTCGCCGACGCAGCGGCTTATGAAGTCCGCGTAGCGGCCCTCGGGCACGAAGCAGATGTCCTGGCTCTCGCGCTTCTTCGCGTTCACGAAGCCGCGCCCCGCCGCCGCGCTGCGGACCTCGGCCTTTTTCATCCCGCCGAGCGGAAAAAGCGTGTGGGCAAGCTGGGCCTGCGTCATGGCGTAGAGGACGTAGCTCTGGTCCTTCGCGGCGTCGGCCGCCGCCATAAGGAGCCAGCGCCCGCTCGCCGCGTCGCGCGACACGCGGGCGTAATGCCCCGTCACCGTGTAGTCGAAGCCCATGGCGGCCATGCGCTCCATAAGGCGCCGGAACTTTATGAAGCGGTTGCAGTCGATGCAGGGGTTCGGGGTCCGCCCGCCCATGTACTCGCCAACGAAGCGCCCTATCACGTCCCGCCTGAAATCCTCGCTGAAGTCAAACACGTAATGCGGCACGCCCAGCGCGTAGGCCACGCGCCGCGCGTCCTCGGCGTCCGCGAGGGAGCAGCAGGCGCTCTCCCTCGGCGCGGCCACGTCGTCGTTGCCGAAAAGCTTCAGCGTCACACCCACGCATTCGAGCCCATCCTGCACGGCCAGGGCCGCGGCCACCGAGCTGTCAACGCCGCCGCTCATGGCGATTATCGCCTTCCCGGTCATGGCATCTTCCAGTCACCAGCCACCGCTTCAAGCGGTGGTTTGAAGATTGCGCCCCCTCCAGGGGCTTGAAACATAAGACCAATAGTTTGTAATGCCGACTTAAAACTTTGATTACATTTCCACTATACCGAACATTCATGTTTCAAGCCAAACAAATTTTGTTACTCTTGGCAACGGTACGCCTTACACGATTCTCCCCACCTCAGGTGGGGGTTTGAGGTCCGTTTCAATCA
>JAISXZ010000095.1 GCA_031270275.1 Eubacteriales Family XIII. Incertae Sedis bacterium
GGTTTTCTGCGGCTAGGCGGAGGAGGGAGCCATAGCGGGGCTATGGCGACCGACGACAACAACGCCGCAGGAAATCCACACAAGCCATTTGCCTAAAGGTGAATGAGACACTACACTAACTCGGCGGGTTGGCCCTCGCGAGCGACTTGCCCATCCAGCGCCGCGCGGATATGATCTCGAATCCGGCCTTCTCCTGTATCGTGCCGACTATGCCCTTGGGGGCGGCCAGTATGACCGCCACGGCTATCACGCCCAGTATGACCATGTTCAGGCTGCCTATCTGCGAGAGCGTGGACAGATACTGGCTAAGGAACACGTATATGATGCCGCCCACTATCGGGCCCGCCGTGGTGCCTATGCCGCCTATCACGACGATGAACACGGCCGCCACCGTCCAGCTGATGCTGAACGACGCGTAGGGCTGCACCCAGACCTGGCTCATGTAGAACACGCCGCCGCAGACCCCCGTTATGAAGCTCGATATCATCATGCAGAAAAGCTTCGACTTGAACTGCGGCACGCCGGAGGTGGCCGACGCGCTGTCGTTGTCGCGTATCGCGAACAGCCCCAGCCCCAGCTTCGAGCGCAGCAGGGCGACGAGCACGATGGTGGTGGCTATCACCATGACTATGCTGAAGTAGTATATCTGCTCCGTGCCGAGCTTGCGGGCCTCGACTATGAACAGCCCCTGGCCCTTCCCGAGATAGCTGATGCTGGCGAATATGAGGAGCATGGCCTCGGCGAACATCCAGGTCGCTATCGCGAAATACATGCCCTTCATGCGCAGCAGCAGATACGACAGCCCTACGGATATGATGACGGAGACGCAGCCTCCCATCAGCAGGCCGACTATAAGCGGCAGGCCCAGCTTCGTCGACGCCACCGCCAGGGTATAGCCCCCGATGCCTATGTACATCTGCTGGCCGAGCGATATCAGGCCGGAATATCCCGCCAGCAGGTTCCACATATGCCCCAGCGTTATGTACATGCCCATGAGCATGACCAGCATGACCACGTACTTGCCTCCCCAGCGCGGCAGGGTGAGCAGCGCGGCCACCACTATGATGACGATGATGTAGCGCAGAAACAGCCCCTTTATGTTCTCGACAAGCCTCATAGCGCCGTCCCCTCCCCTTTACTTTGAGAACAGGCCCTGCGGCCTGAATATCAGCATGATGAGCAGCACGATGTAGCCTATGAGCTGCTGGTAAGTGGCGCCGAGTATCTGCCCGCCCACCACCTGGGCCAGGCCGAAGATGAAGCCCGCGACCAGTGTGCCGTTTATGCTGCCTATGCCGCCTATGACGACGACCGCAAAGGCTATTATGAGATAGGTGGAGCCGCTGCTCGGGTAGAAGTTGAACAGCGTGCCTATCATGACGCCGGTGACGCCGGCGGTCATCATGGATATGCCCATCGCTATGCCGTAGGTCCTCTTTATGTTGACCCCCATAAGCTGGGCGGCGTCGTTGTCGTCGGAGGTGGCGCGTATCGCCTTGCCCTGGTACGTGACCCGCATGTACACGCTCAGCAGCAGTATTATGACTACGCCGGCGAGACAGGATATCAGGTACATGATGGGTATCCTTATGTTGTCGGTGACGGCTATGCTTTTGAGCAGCAGCGGCGTCGATAGCTTCTGCGCGTTGGCCGTGAAGTAGTATAGAAGAAGGTTCTGTATGATGATGGAAAACCCGAAGGTTATGAGCAGCGGCGGCTCCGCCCCCCTCGTCAGGACCTTGTTCAGCATGGTGGTCTGCACGGCGTAGCCTATGAAGAACATCACCGGGATCACTATGATAAGGGAGAGGAAGGGATTTAGGCCCAGCGCCCCCATTACGAAAAGGCTTACGAAGCTTGCCAGAACGAGGAAGTCGCCATGGGCCAGATTCGTTATCTGGACGATGCCGAATATCATGCTCATTCCGATGCCGACGCCCGCGTAGAGCCCCCCCAGCAATAAGCCCTGAATTATTGACTGAATTATCGCGTCCAATGTCGCCTCCTTGCTTCGTCGCAGGGTACGGCCCGAGCCTGCGGGCCCGCCCTCGCCCCGAGCGCTACATGCCGAAATACGCCTTGCTGACGGTATCCTCGGTCAAATCCTTTGATTTGCCGGACAGCACGACCTTGCCTTTCAGCATTATATAGGCCGTCTCGCAGGTCTTGAGGCTGCGCTTCACGTCCTGCTCGACCAGCACTATGGTGATCCCCTCGGCGTTGAGCTGCCTTATGCGGGCGTAGATATCCTTTATTACGGTGGGCGCGAGGCCCAGCGATATCTCGTCGAAGCATATGAGCCTAGGGTTCGACATCAGCGCCCTGCCTATGGCGACCATCTGCCGCTGCCCGCCGCTGAGGCTGCCTGCCGCCTGGCCCGCCTTCTCCTTCAGCATGGGGAAAAGCTCGTAGACGCGTTCCAGCGAAGCCTTGGCGCCGCTCCTGGCCCTCGGCGTGTAGGAGCCCATTATCAGGTTTTCCATGACCGACATACGGGCGAACACCTTGCCCCCCTCGGGGACCTGCGAAAGCCCAAGCTCCACTATCTTGTAGGTCGGCCATCCCGTAATGTCCCTGTCCGCAAACCAGACCTTGCCGCCGCGCGCGGCCAGCGTGCCGCCTATGACCTTCATCAGGGTGGTCTTGCCCGCGCCGTTTGTACCTATCACGGAGACTATCTTCTTCTCGTCCACCTCGAAGGAAGCCTGCTGGACAGCCTGGAAGTCTCCGTAAAAGGCATCGATATTCTCAACTTTCAACAATGCGCTCAATCTTCTTCAACCCCCAAATACACTTCTTCGACCTCCTTAGAGCCCATGACGTATGCGGGGTCGCCGTATATAAGGCGCATGCCCGTGGCGAGGCACAGCAGCTTGTCCGTGGACTCGGCCATGGTCTTGATCACGTGCTCTATCCATATGATAGTGATGCCCGTGTTCTTCAGGTACTCGACCAGCTCCATGACCTCATGGACCTCGGCGTCGGTCAGGCCCGCCGCCACCTCGTCGAGGAGAAGAAGCTTGGGCTGCGTGGCCAGGGCCCTGGCTATCTCCAGCCTTTTCCTGTCGAGCAGCGTAAGCTGGCCGGCCACGATGTCGCCCTTTTCGTAGAGCGCGGTGGATTTCAGCACCTCGACGGTATGGGCTATGGTCGCGCGCTCGCTCCTGCCCGTGCCATACGCGGCGCCGACGAGCACGTTCTCGAAGACCGTCAGCCCTTCAAACGGGCGCGGGACCTGGTAGGTCCTCCCTAGCCCCCGCCTGCAGCGCTTGTCCGGGGACTGCTTCGTGATATCGTCGCCGTCAAAGACGATGCTCCCCTCGTAGGGGATCAGAAGGCCCGAAAGCGTGTTCATGAGGGTGGTCTTGCCTGCCCCGTTCGGGCCGATGACACCCAGGACCTGCCCTTCCTCCACCTCGAAGGAAAGCTCCTGCAGGACCTTGAACTTGCCGTAGGCGGCATGAAGGTTTTCGACGTTAAGTATTGTGGACATCATGGTATCCTTCCATTTTTGCCCCTGCGCGGCGATACCGCCGCAGGGGGGGCGAAAGGGCATCCCCCCCGTCGGCAATACGCAGGCGCTAGGCGCCCGTTGTTCCCCGCAGCCTTACCTCGGGGGCAGCTCGAGCTTGGCGTTCGTGGGTATTTCCGGGTTCTTGTCGTTCTTTACAACCTTGATCTCCACGCCGCTGCCGTCTTCCTTGAGCTTCCACTGGCCGCCCACTATGACGGTCTCGGAGACGTGGGTCTCGGGGTCGTACTTGATGGGGCCGACCATCGTGCTGAGGTCCGTCGCGCCTATGGCGTCGCGGATCTTGACGGGATCCAGCGAGGCCGCCCTCTTAAGCGCGTCCACGGCTACCTCCATGCAGGCGTACTTGTAGCCCATGGGCGCGGACCACTCGATGCCGAACTCCTCCTCGTACTGGTCGGCCAGCTCCTGGGCGGACATGCCGTCGAGGGACGACTTGTAGGGATGCCAAGGCGTCCACCACACCTCGCAGGTGAGGCCTTCCGCGATCTCGGGCGGGTTGGCGTTGGCGTCCGCCGGGTACAGGAAGGCGCGGCCCATGGTCACGAGGTCGTACTTCAGGCCCTGCTGCGCCGCCTGGGACGCGAAGGACGCGAAGTCGGGCGCTATGTCGCAGCCCGTGATGATCTGCACGCCGTCATTCTTGAACTGCGATATGACGGATGTCCAGTCCTGGTTCATTATGGGATAGCGGCCAGGATCGGAGATGACGTAGCCGGCTTCCTCGCACAGGGGCTTGAACACGTCGTACCATGAGAGGCCGTCGGGGTCGTTCGGGAACATGAAGCCTATGACCGTGCCTTCGCCGTAGCCCAGCTCGTCCCACATGGACTTGAACAGCGCGAAGTTCGTCTCGACCTTCCAGAACGCGTGATAGACCCACTCGTAAGGGCCACCCTGCATCCAGGGGTTGACGGGGCATTCCATGGATACCGTCGGGACTCCGTAGCGCTCGCCCATGGCCGATACGGGCAGGGCCGTGTCGGGCGTGTGCCGCGCGACCAGCATGTCAACGTCGTTCTGCTCTATGAGCTGCTGGGTCACCTCGGACGCCTTCGTCGAGTCGCTCTCCGTGTCAACGACTATGATCTCGACGGGTATCTTCTTGTCGTACTCCTCGATGTAGATGCCGCCTTCGGCGTTGACCAGATCGACGACAAGCTGCTCGGCCCAGGGCGTGCCTATGCCGAAGCTCGCTATGGGGCCAGTGGTCGGGTTCGGCACGCCGATCTTGATGGTGGCCGGGGCGTCGCCCGCCGGCGCGGCGCTGTCGCCGCCGGCAGGGGTTTCGCTGCCCGCGTCACCGCCGCCGCCGCAGGCGGTAAACGCCAAGGCTAGGGCGACCGCCATCAGAACTGCAAAAATCCTTTTCAGCCTCATCTTCTTCCCTCCTTCTTCTTCTCCTTCATTCTTCATCTTCCTCTGTGCCTGCTCTCTCCTTTCTGCTGTTCCTCCTCCTTTTTTTCTGTTCGGCAAACGCCTTGCAGGATGCCAATGCCGCAAGACGGGCGTAGTCCACCCATCAGCCACATCTAAATAATATACTTATATTAAGGAATTGTAAAGCGGGTATTTCAAATTGGCCCGTCCAATTTGAAGCGCGGAGGGCACTCAAATCGTTCAATTTGTAGCGCGCAACCGTCCAGCTGCTGCCACCCGGCGTCCACGCGTCCGGCTAGTGACGGCCGCCGTGCCCAAGGTCGTGAAGATAAATAAAAGCAAAGATTGTGCCAACGGCCGCCGAAACCCAAAGCCCCGCGCTTGATTAGGGGCGCTGGGGAAGGCTCGGGCGGCGCCACACACAGGCCACATGTGACAAGGGGCGCAAACTGTGCCAAGCCGCGCAAATCTGTGCCAGCCCGCAGCATGTGCCGACTGAGCGGCCGTCTTCCGCTACTGCCGCCAAGCGAACGACTGCGCGCCGAGCATGAGGGCGTCCACCATGTCGCCCGCCTTAAGCGCGCCCGTCCCGGCGGGGATATCGACGAGGCAGTTGCATTCCAGCAGCGAGCTTAGAACGCCGGACGAGTTCTTCCCCACGAGCTCTATGCGCTCCGCCTCCGCCTCCCTTACGAGCCTGCCCCGCAGAAAGCGCCTGCCGAGGCTGGGCTTGCCGAAGCCGCTCTTGAGCGCGGCGCGTATCCTGACGGGCAAAAGGCCCTCATTCCCGGCAAGGCCGCAGAGCGCGACGCGCCCAAGCAGCTCGAAGGTTATGCTGGCCGCGGCCGGGTTGCCCGAGAGGCAGAGTATGAGCCTGCGCCCGAACAGGCCGCAGATCGCCGGCGAGCCGGGCTTCATCCTAAGCCCCTTGAACAGGATATCCGCGCCAAGCAGCTCCAAAGACTCCATCGCCACATCCTTCGCGCCTACCGACGCCCCGCCTGTGGTGAGCACGAGGTCTGCGGCCTCCGCCGCGCCCGCCATCGCCTCCGCCAGCGCGCGCGGCTCGTCCGGGACTATGCCGCGCTGGAGGACCTCGGCGCCGAGCTCCTTAAGCCTCAGGCCTATGGTGAACGCGTTGCTGTTGTATATCTTGCCCGGGCCAAGGGGGGCGCCGGGCTCCACTATCTCGTCGCCGGTGCTTATGAGCGCGACCCTGGGAAGCCTGTAGACGGCTGCCTCGCACGCGCCTATGGAGGACAGTATGCCCACGGCCGCGTAGTTCAGGCACTGGCCCTCCAGGAGGACGCGCTCGCCCGCCTTGAGGTCCTCGCCCGCGTACACGTAGTTCTCGCCGGGCCGCATGGGCCTCGCGATCCTCACGAGCCCTCCCCCGGACGACACGTCCTCCTGCCGTATTACGCAGTCCGCGCCGGGCGGGATCGGCGCCCCCGTCATGATCCGCGCCGCGGTTCCCGCGACGACCGACCGCGCGGGCCAGGAGCCCGCGTACAGCGTCTCGCCCACCGCGAGCGAGGCGGGGCTGTTCTCCGAGGCGCCGGCCGTGTCCGAGGCGCGCAGGGCGAAGCCGTCCACGGGGGCCCTGTCGAAGGGCGGCTGGTCCATAGGCGAAAAGACGTCCTCCGCCAGCACTCGCCCGTGCGAGCCGGATATCGCCACCCTCTCGGTCCCGAGCCTATCGGAATGCTCCCTTATCAGGGCCTGCGCCTGCTCGAGCTCCATGCCGTCCGCTGTCCGCTTCATCAAAACACCTCAGCAGCTTAAGTTTGAGTAAGGGATTAGGAACTGTTGAAAAATAAAGTGTGCAGTTGGCGCAGCAATTTTGTGTCCCGGCAAGGCGCCGGGTTCCGCGAATACTTGTAGTATTCAAGGGTTCCGGCAACGCAGCCGGGGCGCA
>JAISXZ010000151.1 GCA_031270275.1 Eubacteriales Family XIII. Incertae Sedis bacterium
AGATCGGGTTCTGGGGGCGATTTTGGCTCCCGGAGCGTACTGCTTGGTACGTGAGGAAGACAATAATCGCAACCAGGTTCCGAGATGGGCAAAAATGGCGTGGCGGGTGAGTAGTAACAGCGTAATGGACAATTGGGTCGCCGGCGGCAAGGCGCTATTGAACGGCGGCGGTAAATGTGGTATGATCTGATCTGCCCAATGCACACGAAAGGACATGGACTGATGCGCGACTACCACACACATTCGAATTTTTCAAGCGACTGCCGCACGCCTATGGACGCCATGCTCGCGAGGGCGGCCTCGCTGGGGATCAGCGAATACGCCGTCACGGACCACTACGACCCCGACTATCCGGACGAGAGCTTCCCCTTCGACCTCGACTTTGACAGATACCACGAGAGCCTGCTCGCCATGGAGGCGAAGTACCGCCCGTCGCTGAGGCTGGTCAAGGGCATAGAGATAGGCATACAGCACGGCAAGACCATGGACAAGTGCAGGGCGGCCGCCAGGGCCTTCCCCTATGACTTCGTGCTGGGCTCCTTCCACTGCGCGGACGGCATGGACATATGCAGGGACCTGTTCTTTGAGGGGCGCGAGCCCGAGGATGCCTGCATGGCGTTCTATAGGTACATGCTCAGGTGCCTGGGCGAATACAAGGACTACGACGTCCTCGCGCACTTCAACATCATCGACCGCTATGTCGGGCGCGTGCCGGACTACGGCATCTACAGCGAGCTGATCGAAGATATCGTATTGCTGCTGATCAACGACGGCAAGGGCATAGAGATAAACACCTCGAGCTTCCGCTACGGCATGGGCGGGCGCACCACGCCGTCCGCCGAGATACTGCGCCATTACGTGAGGATGGGCGGGGAGACGGTCACGGTCGGCTCGGACGCCCACCGTGCCGAGGATATCGGCCATATGCTGGGCCGCGCGGAGGATATGGCGAGGTCGGCAGGCCTGAGATACCTCGCGGCGTTCAAGGATCGCAAGGCGGAATACCTGCGCATCTAGGCGAACATGTCCTTTACGGCCTCGGTAAACTTCTTGCGCTTCGAGTAGGCGTCGCTGCCGTTCTCCTTTTTCATGGTCTCGTCGAGCTTCTTCAGGAGCTTTTTCTCCTCGCTGCTGAGCTTGGTGGGTATCTCGAGGACCACCTTCACGTAGAGATCCCCGTTCCTGCCGCTGCGCAGCGACCTCACGCCCTTGCCCTTCAGCCGGAACACGGTCTCGGGCTGCGTGCCGGGCGGTATTTTGTAGCTCACCTTTTCGTCCAGCGTTGGCACGGTTATGCTGTCGCCGAGCGCCGCCTGCGTGAAGGTTATCGGTATCTCCAGCCAGAGATCCGAGCCCCTTCTTGAGAATATCCTGTGCGGCGACACGGATATCACGACGTAGAGATCGCCGGCGGGGCCGCCGGCGTGGCCGGGCTCGCCCTGGCCCTTCAGCGAGATCACGGACTCGTTGTCAACGCCCGCCGGTATGTCCACGGATATGGTCAGATCCTTCTTGGCCCTGCCGCTGCCGCCGCATCTTTTGCACGGGTTTTCAAGTATCTCCCCCGCGCCCCCGCACTTTGGACAGGGGCTGACGTTCGTGAACTGGCCGAAAGGCGTGCGCTGCTGCGTGCGAAGCTCGCCCGTGCCGCCGCAGTCCGGGCATTTCGTCTTGGAAGACCCCTTGGCCGAGCCGGTCCCGCCGCATTCGTCGCAGGCCACGTGCTTGTTCAGGTGTATCTGCTTCTTTACGCCGAAGGCCGCCTCCTCGAAGCTTATGCCAAGGTTCCTCTGTATGTCGGCGCCCTTTCGCGGGCCGTTGCGCCGCCGCGATGACGACGAGCCGCCCCCGAACATGCCCCCGAACAGATCGCCGAATATATCCTCGAAGCCGCCGCCCGCGCCGAAGCCGCTGAAGCCGCCGCCCGCGCCGAAGCCGGCGTTCGGATCGACGCCGGCGTGGCCGAACCTGTCGTATCTCTCCTTCTTCTGGGGATCCGACAGTATGCCGTAGGCCTCGTTGACCTCCTTGAACGCATCCTCGGCCTTCCTGTCCCCCGGATTCTTGTCCGGATGGTACTGCATCGCAAGCTTGCGGAAGGCCTTCTTGATGTCAGCCTCCGACGCGCCCTTTTTCAGCCCCAAGACCTCGTAGTAGTCCCGTTTGTCCGCCATTTTCATACCACTCGCATTCCAGCCGCGCGTCCCCTTACAGATTTATCGGCCTGTCCTCGTCCTGGCCGCTGTCGTCCACGACCTCGTAGTCGGCATCGACCACGTTTCCGGGGGCCGGCCCCTGCTGCCCAGGCTGCTCGGCCGCAGCCGCGCCCGCGCCGTAGCCCGCGCCGTCCTGGCCCTGCGCCTGGGCTTGCGCCTGCGCCTGGGCCTGCTCGTACAGCTTCGTGGATATGGCGTGGAACTCGTTGGTCAGGGCCTCCGTCCGCTGCTTTATCTCGTCCGCGGTGCCGCTTTCCAGGGCCTTCGACAGCGCGTCCTTCGCCTCCGCGACGCGGGCCCCCTCGTCCTGGGAAAGCTTGCCCTCCAGCTCCTTCAGCGCCTTCTCGGTCTCGTATATGAGGGTCTCGGCGTGGTTCCTGACGTCGATCTCCCCCTTCTTGCGCCTGTCCTCCTCCGCATACTGCTCCGCCTCCTTGACCTTCGCCCTTATCTCGTCGTCGGACAGCTTCGTGGAGGATGTTATGGTGATGCGCTGCTCCTTGCCCGTGCCCATGTCCTTGGCGCTGACGTTCACAATCCCGTTGGCGTCTATGTCGAAGGTCACCTCTATCTGCGGCACGCCGCGCGGCGCCGGGGGTATGCCGGCGAGCTGGAAGCGCCCCAGCGTGATATTGCCGGAGGCCATCTCGCGCTCGCCCTGCATCACGTGTATGTCAACGGCGGTCTGGTTGTCGGCCGCAGTCGAGAATATCTGGCTCTTTTTGGTCGGTATGGTCGTGTTCCTCTCGATCAGCCTGGTGGCGACGCCGCCCAGGGTCTCTATGGAGAGCGAAAGCGGGGTCACGTCGAGCAGCAGCACGTCATGCACCTCGCCCGTCAGCACGCCCGCCTGTATGGCCGCGCCGACAGCCACGCACTCGTCCGGGTTGATCCCCTTGAAGGGGTCCTTTTCCGTTATGCGCTTCACGGCGGCCTGTACGGCGGGTATCCTGGTCGAGCCGCCGACCAGTATGACCTTGTCGATGCCCGCGCTGGTGACTCCCGCGTCGGCCAGGGCCTTGCGCATGGGCTCTATCGTCTTCTCGACGAGGCCGGATGTGAGCTGGTCGAATTTCGCCCTCGTCACGTCCGTGTTCAGGTGCAGGGGGCCGTCCTGGTTTACCGTTATGAAGGGTAGGTTGATGTTAGTGGTCTGCGAGCTCGAAAGCTCCTTCTTCGCCTTTTCGGCGGCCTCCTTTAGCCTCTGCAGCGCCATCTTGTCCCTGCGCAGGTCTATGCCGTTCTCCTTGGCGAAGGTGTCGGCTATGAAGTTCATCAACGCGTCGTCGAAGTCGTCGCCGCCCAGCTTGTTGTTGCCGTTCGTGGCAAGGACCTCGAACACGCCGTCGCCGAGCTCAAGCACGGACACATCGAAGGTGCCGCCGCCGAGGTCGTAGACGAGTATCTTGTGGTGCTCCGTGTCCTTGTCCAGCCCGTAGGCGAGCGAGGCCGCCGTAGGCTCGTTGATTATCCTCTTTACGTCGAGGCCCGCGATCTTGCCGGCGTCCTTCGTGGCCTGCTTCTGGCTGTCCGTGAAGTAGGCCGGAACGGTGATCACGGCCTCCGTGACCTTTTCGCCAAGATAGGCCTCCGAGTCGGCTTTAAGCTTCCCGAGGATCATGGCGGATATGTCCTGCGGCGTGTAGGACTTTCCGTCTATCTCGATCTTGTAGCTCGTGCCCATCTGCCTCTTTATCGAGGAAATGGTCCTGTCGGGGTTTGTTATCGCCTGCCGTTTGGCCGTCTCGCCCACCAGCCTCTCGCCGTTCTTGGCGAAGCCGACGACCGAGGGCGTGGTGCGGTTGCCCTCCGCGTTTGGGATGACGACGGGCTCGCCGCCCTCAAGGACCGATACGCATGAGTTTGTGGTGCCGAGGTCTATGCCTATTACTTTTCCCATCTCTATATTCTCCTTTCGTATGTAACTACTCAACGGACACGCCATTTTTGCCCATCTCGGAACCTGGTTGCGATTATTGGCTTCCTCACGTAGCTTCTAGTACGCTCCGGGAGCCAAAATCGCCCCCAGAACCCGATCTGAACAAAACTGACGCGTCCGTTGAGTAGTCTCGATTGAAATTTTTAATACATGATCCGATATAGCTGATCCGATAAATCCCTTTCAATGTACACGCCATTTTTGCCCATCTCGGAACCTGGTTGCGATTATTGGCTTCCTCACGTAGCTTCTAGTACGCTCCGGGAGCCAAAATCGCCCCCAGAACCCGATCTGGACAAAACTGACGCGTCCGTTGAGTAGTCTCGATTGAAATTTTTAATACATGATCCGGCTAAAGCCATTTCAACGGGCGCGCCATTTTTGCCCATCTCGGAACCTGCGGGATCTCTGTCCCGATCATGCCGCGCCGCCTTTGGCACGCTCATTTCGCCACCTTGACCATGGCCGGGCGGATAAGCCTATCATTGAGCCTGTAGCCCTTTTTCAGCACCTCCGAGACCCTGCCGCTCTCGCAGCCGGCGCATTCCTCCATCATCACCGCATGATGCAGGGAGGGGTCGAACTCCGCGCCCAAGCAGTCTATCTCCTCGGCCCCGTTCTTCGTCAGGACGTCCGTCAGCTGGCGGAAAATCAGCTCCATGCCCTTCAGAAAGCCCTCATCCGGCGGATCCGAATCGTGCTCCAGGGCCCTCTCGAAACTGTCGGCCACGTCCAGCAGGCCGCTCACGATCTTTTCGTTCGCGTAGGCGTATATGTCGCTCTTTTCCTTCTCGACGCGCCGCCTGTAGTTCTGGAAGTCCGCCGCGAGGCGCAGGTATTTCGCGTTCAGGTCCTCGTCCCTCGCGTCGCTCTCCGCCCCGTCGGCGGGCGGGCCCTCGGGCGGGCCCTGGGCGGCGCCATTCGCCGCCGCGTCCGCTTCCGTTTCCGCCGCGCCCGTCTCCGCCGCATCGGCGGGCCGGCGCCCATCCTCGTCCCGGGCCTTGCTGGCCGCCTCGTCCGCGACGTCTGCGGCCTGCAGGGGCGCCGTCCTCCCGGCGAGCTCCTTGTCGCCCGCGCCGCCCCCGGCCTTTTTTGCGTCCGCCGCCCTCGGCGCCGTTTTCTTCGCCGCGCCTCCCGGCGCTGTCCTGCTGTCTGTGCCCATTTCCGCCTCCGTCGCGGCCGCGCGGCCGCCTGTCTACGCTGTAGTGTAGTGTCTCATTCATTTTTGTATAAATGGCGCAGGATGGGTTTTCTGCGGCTAGGCGGAGGAGGGAGCCAAATCGGGGCTATGGCGACCGACGACAACAACGCCGCAGGAAATCCACACAAGCCATTTGCCTAAAGGTGAATGAGACACTACACTAGCTTGCTGCCCGGCGCTCACGCCGTCCTGCTCATCTGGGGCTAGCCGGGGCTGAACTCGAACGCGCTGCTGAGGTTCTCGGTCATGTACTCTATCACCGACGTGACCTTGTCGTAGTTCATGCGCGTAGGCCCTATGACGCCGAGTTTCCCCACAAGCTTGCCGTCTATGTGGTACGTGGCCGTTATCAGGCTGCAGTCATGCATCATGTCGTCCTTGTTCTCGTTGCCTATGGTGATGATGACCCCTTCGTCCCTGTTCACGAGCACGTCGGTGAAGCTGTCCTTCCGGTTAAGCATCTCCAGGAACATCTTGGCCTTTTCGAGGCTGTTGTACTCCGGGATGGAAAATATGTTCGTAAGCCCGTCCATGTACAGGTCTATGTCCAGCATGCTCTCCAGCGTCGCCATGAAGTTGGGTATTATGTTCGCCGCCAGCCTGCTCATGGCCTCTATGTCGGTCTCGAAGTTCCTTATGATGTCCATGGTGAGTATGTCGGATATCGTCTTCCCTCGGTAGCTGTAGGTCATGCTCTTGGACAGAAGGCTCAGGGCCTCGTCGGTATATGGCACCTTGATCTTAAGGACCGTGTTCTTTATCTTGCCGCTCTCGGCCGCTATCATTATCACGACCGTGTCGGGATCCGCAGGCAGTATGTTGATGTACCTGAGCCGGTTCTCCCCCTGCTTGGGCGTTATCGCGAAGGAGGTCAGGCGCGTTATCTCCGAAAGGAGGCCCGCCGCGCGCATGATCGTCTTGTCGAGTTCCGTAACGTCCCGCGTCAGCTGCTCGGAGATCCTGGCCTTCTCGTCGTCGGGCAGCTCGAACCTGTCCATCAGGCTGTCCACGTAGAGCCTGTAGGCCCTGTCGGAGGGGACGCGCCCCGCCGAGGTGTGCGGGTGGGTCAGGTAGCCGAGCTCCTCCAGATCCGACATCTCGTTCCTTATCGTCGCGGGGCTTATGCCCATGCCGTACCTGCGCGAGAGCGTCCTCGACCCCACCGGCTCGGCGGACGCTATGAAGTCGGAGACTATGGCCTGCAGTATCTTCAGTTTTCTTTCCGTAAGCTCCATGCCGCCCCCCGCAAAAAACATCCGCCCCGAGGATCCGCCCTAGGGCTTGTTAGCACTCTTGTTAGGCGAGTGCTAAGCTATAGTCCTAATTTAACACTCCCGCCGGCCAATGTCAACAGGATTTTTGAATTTCGCCAAATTTATTGATTGACTATTCAGGGGCAGTCAGTTCGCGAGGGCGGGAAAGGGGACCGCGCCCCCGCTGACTTGGAGCAAAACGGCTGTGCTTCCCGATTTCGCGAACAAAGACTTTGGTGGGCTTGGCTCACTGTTTGAGCGAAGCGAGTTTGAGCAAGTCCCCAAAGTCTGTGAGCGAAATCGCCTGAATTACCCGTTTGGCGCGGGTCGCGGGGGCGCGGCCCCCTTTCCCGCACACACGCCTCTGAGCGGGGGCGCGGCCCCCTTTCCCGCACACACGCCTCTGAACGGTAACATTTACCGCTACTTGTTCTCGTCATACTTGAGC
>JAISXZ010000154.1 GCA_031270275.1 Eubacteriales Family XIII. Incertae Sedis bacterium
TTGTGTCCCGGCAAGGCGCCGGGTTCCGCGAATACTTGTAGTATTCAAGGGTTCCGGCAACGCAGCCGGGGCGCAAAAGGGCAAGCCAAATGTGCAGGTTATTTTTTAACAGTTCCTAAGTGTCTGAGCAGTAACATTCCTAGTAATACGCGTTCTCATGCACGTACTCGCATACGGCCTGCAGCTTCTTGACGTCCACGCTGTTTATGTCGATTACGTGCTTGTTGAACGCGAAGTAGAACCTCCCGCCCGGCATGCCGATGTCGAGCAGCCGCTTGACATCGTCGAGGCATTCGTCCAGGGAGCGCGTCAGCGTGACGGTCGGGTCGAAAAAGCCCCCGATTATGTGCCTATCGCCCATCTTTTCCTTTATGAGCTTCGCGTCGCCGTACTCAAACTTTATTATCGTGCCGACGGGCAGCTTCGCCAGATAGTCGGCGTAGCGCGTCCAGTCGACCTCCGCGAACAGGAAGGCCGCTATGCCCAGCTTGTGCAGCTCCACGACCACGCGCTCGAAGGTGGGCCACCAGAGCCGCGCGAAGTCCTTCTCGCGCAGATAGGGCGCGAGGTGGAGCGGCATGAACACGATGTACCTTTTGGGAATGACCCTGGGCAGGGCCAGCTTCATCATAAGCGGGAAGGTCGCCTCGACGGCCCTTTCGACCGTGTCGGGTATGCGGCGCACGTCTATCGTCGTCGCCTTGAAGCCCCTGAGCTGGTCCGCCAAAAAGTCGAAGGGCGCCTCCGCCAGGCCGCCCACGAAGAAGCCGGGCGCGTAGCCGAACTCCTGCGTGGCCTCCGCCTCGAAGGCCCCCAGCATGCCGAAGGCCTGCTGCCGCAGGCTGTACGCCTTAAGCAGGCTCAGGTACGCGGTGGTCCTGTCGCCCGCGAGGGCCCCGTATATCTTGGGCAGTATCTTCTCCACGAGGGTCGTGTAGGGATCCCTTATGTAGTCCTCGTAGTCCTCGGCCGCGAACGACTCGATCTCGGGATGCTGCATCGCGCCGGTCGAGCTCATCACCCAGTTCTTCGCCCGCAGGGTCTGGTAGACCTCCGGGAACCGTATGTTCTCTATCGGGAAGGAGTCGGAGCGGAAGGTCTCGCAGACCGCGTGCATCGCCTTGTTCCTCAGCTCCACGTCGTAATGCGCCCTTTTGAGATCGATCCCCGCCAGGCCGCAGGCCGCTTCGAGGGTGAAGGTCAGCTGCTTGAACACGCGCTTTGGAATCTTGCCGTCGAGCAGATCCTCGCGTATCTTTACGTTCTCCTCTATCGTGGACACTTCCAAACACCTCCAATCCGCATGGCGGCTACGATACCCAGCTGCCGCAGGTCTTCACGGCCTCCGCGGCGTTCCGTGACCAATCGTCCGCGCCCACATACTTGCAGGCGTCCTCGCTTGCGGCGTTTCCGCCTATCGTGACCTTAAGGCCGGCCCTAAGATCTGCGGCGGCCAGTGCCTCGATGGTCCTTTTCATGGAGTCGATGGACAGGGTAAGCACCCCGGACAGGCCGACGATCTCCGGGCTGTTGGTCTTCACCGCGTCCACGAAGGCCTCGGGTTTCTGGTCTATGCCGATGTCCACGACCTCGAAGCCCGCCGCCTCGCTCATGCTCTTGAAGATGTTCTTCCCTATGTCGTGTATGTCGCCCTCGACGGTCCCGAGCACGATGGTCCCCTTGCTGGCGCCGCCGCCGCTGCCTATGAGGGGCTTAAGCGTGTCTATGCAGTCGGACAGGAGCTCGCCGGCGAATATCAGGTCGCCCACGAAATATTCGCCGCTTTCGTACTTCTCGCCGACTATGTCCATGCCCTGCTGGCATGCGGCCACGACCGACTGGGCATCGTCGGGGGAAGGGCCTGTCGCCACGAATTCATCCAGCATGCCTTTCACAAGATCCTCGTCGAGCTCGCCCACAGCGCTCTTTATCGAAACCAGATCCGCCATTTTGAAAAAACACCTCCTTGAATATCCGTGATTCGCGCAGCCACCGCATGGCAAAGACGCCTAAAATATGCCGACGTCTTATCCTAACATGTAAAAAGCCCAATAACAAGCGGCAATCCCTATAAAAACAAAAAATTTATATAAAAACAAAATTTTTGCATAGCTGGCCGCGGACAGGCGGGACGGCCGCCCCGCCTGCCCATGGCCGCACAGCTACTTCTGCGTCGTGGCGGGTATGATGATGGGGTCGTTCGCGGGTATGGCCGGGAAGGTCTCCGAGGCGACGACCTTCTTCTCGAAGGCGAACTTCTCGCCGGGCAGCCACTGCGTCCCTATCGCCGGCACCCTAGCGCACTGGTTGTCGTTGAACGTCAGGTTGCCGAAGACCGTGTCGATGTCCGTGTCCAGTATGGCCTGCCGCACGGCGGCCTTGTCGAGGGTCTGCGCCCTGCTGAGCGCGTCGTACAGGATGTCGTACATGGCCACGTCATAGCCTATGGAGTAGGGATAGAAGCCCTCGTTCTCCGATTCCCACTTGTCCGCGATCTCGTTGCAGGACAGCCCCAGCAGGGGCGAGCTGAACGGGAAATTCTTGTCCCACAGGGACGAGAACGTTATCCCGTTGCCCCCGTCGCTGTCCAGGTTCTCCACGTCGGCCTCATAGTGCATGCCCTTGTTTATGGTGCATACCTTCGGCACATAGCCGTATTGATGGCACTGCTTCCAGAACACCGTGAAGTCCGGGGTGATCATGTCCGCGGTTATGATGTCGCAGTCCGCGTCCTTGAGCTTGCTTATGAGCCCGGTGAAGTCCGTCGTCCCTATCGTGTAGGCGCCGGGATCGAATATCTCGTAGTCCGTGCCGGCCAAAAGCCGCGTGTAGACCTCCCTGCCGGTCGTCCCGTCCACGTCCGTGTCCAGGACAAAGCCCACCTTCTTGTTGGTGTCGAGCTTGTCCCACATGTTGATCACGTCGGTGCAGAGCATGTCGTAGTTGAACTGCATCCCCGTCGCCCAGTTGTACGGCCCCCCTTCGAGCCAGGACTCCTCCGGCGCGCCGAACGTGAAGACCGGCACCTCGTAGCGCTCGCCGACGGCGGAGATCGGGTTGGTCCCCACCGGCGTCCACGCGCCGACCAGGATGTCCACCTTGTTCTCCGTCACAAGCTTCGTGGCGACCTCCATGGCCTTGTTGGAATCGCTCTCCGTGTCCGCGTAGACCACGCGGATAGGCAGCTTTCCGCCCGCCTCGTCGATGTAGATCCCGCCGTTCACGTTGTTGATGGCGTCCAGGCACAGCTCCTCGACCCACGGCGTCGGCCCCATGAATATGGACAGGGGGCCCGTCATAGGCGCGGCAAAGCCTATGAGTATCTCATCCTTGTCCGACGAGGCCGCGGGGGGCTCGCCGGCTTCGCCAGAGCTTTCGCCCTCGCCGCCGCCCCCGCCCCCGCAGGCCGAAAGGGCAAAGGCGATCAGGGCGCACAGCGCGACAGCCAACAGCTTCTTCTTGCGATTCCATGCCATCTCTCTTACCTCCGTTTCCACACACATCAAACATCCGCAGCGTCTTCTGGATACTGTCTGGGCCCCGTGCCCGGCGGCGGCCGCCGTTCGGTCGAAAAGAGCCTGAACCCGAACCTGCCGTGCACCGCGCCCATAATCCCCTCGGGCGCAAGCATTATGATGGCGACTGCGGCAACGCCAAGCATTATCATGCTTATTCCGGGGAAATTATAGGTGTACTGCCTTAGGATAACGTATATGACCGCCCCTATGACCGGCCCCTCGATGGTCCCGAGCCCGCCTATAACGACGATGAACACCATGCACACGGTCCAGTCTATGCCGAACGCCGCGCCGGGCTTGACATACGTGATGTTCAGGTACAGCACGACCCCGGTGATGCCCGTGTAGACCGACGAGATGAGGAAGCAGGCCAGCTTCGTCCTGTACAGCCTTACGCCGCGCGCCTCCGCCGCGCTCTCGTCGTCGCGTATGGCCATGAGGGCAAGGCCCATCCTGGATCGCAGGATGAAGTAGACCAGGGCCGTGGCGCCGAGCCCGACGGCCAGGGCGCCGAGGTACAGCGCGGGCATTGATATCCTGTACGCGACGGTGATGTTGTAGCCCGCGTCGTATTTCACGAATGCCCAGTTGCGGAAAAAAACGAGCAGGGCCTCCGAGACGATCCAGGTCCCGACGGTGAAGTACACGCCGCTCATCTTGAAGATGGGGAACGATATCACGAGGGCGAAGGCGAGGGACACGCCCGCGGCGATGAAAAAGCTCAGGGCGATGCTCATATGGTAGGCCTGGGTCACCATCGCGAGCGTATAGCCCCCTATGCCGACGAAGGCCTGCTGCCCGAGCGAGACAAGGCCGGAATAGCCCGCGAGCAGGTTCCACATCTGCCCGAGCGACATGTACAGAAAGATGAGTATTCCGACGCTTATGCCGTAATCGGAGGCGTAGAGCGGCAGCAGGGCCAGAACCACGACGGCCGCCGCCAGGACGAGGGGCTTCCTGGCCGCCCACCCGCCTCTTGGGCCGGGCGCGCCGCCTATCTGACGTATGCCGGAGGTCCTTGCACCCATCTGGCCCACCTACTTCCTTGTCATGTTGGACAGGAGCCCGCGCGGCCTCAGCGCGAGGATCACGAGCAAGGCCAGGTAGCCGACCAGCACCTGCACGCCCGGCCCGAAGAAATACGCGCCCAACAGCTGGGCTAGGCCAAGGATGAAGCCGCCTATCAGCGTGCCCAGGATGCTGCCCATGCCGCCTATGACGACGACGCCGAAGGCTATGATCAGGTAGGACATGCCGGAGTAGGAGTAGAAACCGAAGGTCTGGCCGACCAGCAGCCCGCCCATGCTTCCGGTGAGCATGGCCAGGCACATCGCGTATATGTAGGCGCGCTTCGTGTCAACGCCCATCAGCTCCGCCGCGACGACGTTGCTCGCGGCCGCGCGGATCGAGCGCCCGAGCCTGGTCTTCCTTATCATCAGGTGCAGCGCCAGCAGCATGGCGACGGACACGAGGAAGTTGACCATGTACTCCCCCGAGACGATCACCCACCGCGTATCGATGACGTTGACGCTGGCGAAGGGGCTGCTGATCGACTTGTAGTCGGCGCCGAAGACCAGCTGCAGCACGTTCTGCGCTATGATGGCCAGGCCGAAGGTGACGAGCAGCGCGGATTCGGGGCCCTTGTCCAGCACGCGGTTTATCAGCAGGCCCTGCGTCAGCGCGCCTATAAGGGCCATGATCGCCAGCGTAAGCAGCAGGGCCGTTACAACCCCGCCCGTGACCTGCCGCGAAAAGAACATCACGAAGAAGGACGCGAGGATCATCAGGCTGCCGTGCGCGATGTTCGTGAGCCCCATTATCCCGAAGACCAGCGAAAGCCCGACGCCGATGGCGGCGTACAGCCCGCCGACCAGCATGCCCGATACCACTGTCTGAACGAATAGCTCCATGGCTTGCCCCTACGCGTATTTGTTGATCCCGAAATAGGCGTCCTTTACCTCGTCCTCGGACAGCTCGTCCGATCTGCCCTCTATGACAACGCGCCCCTTCACGAGCACGTAGCTGTAGTCCGAAAACTCCAGGCTGCGCTTCACCTCCTGCTCGACCAGCACGATGGTTACGCCCTCCTCGTTTACGTCGAGGATCCTGTCGTAGATGTCGTTTACGACGACGGGCGCCAGCCCCAGCGACAGCTCGTCGCATATCAGCAGCTTGGGATCGGACATCAGGGCCCTGGCGATTGCCAGCATCTGGCGCTGCCCGCCCGAAAGGAAGGTCGCCAGCTGGCCCGATTTCTCCCTGAGCGCCGGGAACAGCCCGTAGGCGCGCTCCGTCATCCGCGCCCTCTTGTCCCTGGAATTCGTAAGGTAGGCGCCCATCAGCAGGTTCTCGTGGACGCTCATGTCCTCGAAGACGCTGCTGCCCTCCGGCGACATGGTGACGCCCTTCGCCACTATGGCGCTCGTCCGCATGGACGTTATGTCGGCCCCGTCGAAGACCACCCTGCCCGACAGCTTCCTGTTGATCCCCATGACCGCGTTGAGCAGCGTGGACTTCCCCGCGCCGTTCGATCCTATGATCGAGACGATGCTGCCCCTGTCAAAACGCATGGATATGTCGTGCAGGGCCCGAAAATCCCCGTAGCTGACGCTGAGCCCTTCGACCGTCATCAATGCGCCGTCCATATCAGGCCCTCTTCCTTCGCGTCCTCGCGCCGACGCCGGCGCCGAGATAGGCTTCCTCCACCTCGCGGGACGACATTACGTCCCTGGGGCGGCCGCAGATGACATCCCGCCCCTCGGCAAGCAGCATAACGCGGTCGGTCCCGTGCAGCATCGTCTGCAGCACGTGCTCGATCCAGATGACGCCGACGCCGGATTCCTTGACTTTACGCACTATGCCCAGTATCTCCGCCACCTCGGACTCCGTAAGGCCGCCCGCCGCCTCGTCGAGCAGCAGCGCCCTGGGGCCTGTGGCAAGGGCCACGCCGATCTCGAGCCGCTTGCGGTCCAGCAGGCCGAGCTTCCCGGCCGGCTCGAGCTTTTTCCCGCTCAGGCCGATCATGTCCAGGATGTCGCGCGCCCTGGCGCCCGCGGCCCTCTCCGTCAGCCCGCTCCCGAACACCGCGCCGACGAGGCTGTTCTCGTAGGCCGTCATGTTCCTGAAGGAGCGGGGTATCTGGAAGGTGCGGCCCAGGCCCATGCGGACCCGCTCGACGACGCCTTCCTTCAGGATGTCGCGCCCCAAAAAGACCAGCCTGCCCCCGTCGGGCTTCAGGATGCCGGTCATGATGTTCAGCATCACGGTCTTTCCCGCCCCGTTGGGGCCTATCACGCCCAGCGTCTCGCCCGCGTGCAGCTCGAGGTTCACCGATTTCAGAACCTGGTTGCTTCCGAATGAGATCGCGAGGTTCTCGACCGACATAATCGTGTCCAAGGCCAAGGCTCCAAGCTGTTTTCGCCCGCGCCGCCGGCGGATCCGGCCCTGCGGGCTTTCCGCGATGAAGTATGATTCTCCGCGCTTACTTTTTTGCCCACAAATGGCAGCCGCTAAAGGGTTTCCCCCCGCCCTTCTGCGGTTTTTTATTCCAGCTCTCACATTTTATTGCCGTGCGGAGAATCATACTTCTCCGCGCCGCGCAAACTGAACAGAAATTCCTCTGCTTACAATATTAGCATATGGGCGCGGCCCTGTCAAGCATGATAAACGGGCGGATAAACGGGCCGCTCAAAAGTCATCAAACAGCTATATTAATTTCTGAAATTCTATGATACAATCATATGTATCGGCGTGCCGGCGGGGTCCCGTTTTTTTGCGGGCCTGCGGCCCTGCGCGCGGCCAGGCTGCCGGAAAAGGCGCGCTGGGGGACAGGGAAAGGGGTTCGTTTTGAGCGGTTTTGACAGCGGGGACGAAAGCAAAGCCTACATAGATGGCTATATCGCGCGGGCGAGGAAGGCCCAGGAGGCCTTCGGGGCCTCCGCGCAGGACAGGCTGGACGCGGCGGCAAGGGCCGCGGGCAAGGCCGTCTTCGACAATGCCGAGGCGCTGGCGCGGCTGGCGGTGGACGAGACCGGCATGGGGGTCTGCGAGGACAAGGCGTTCAAGAACAGGAACAAGGCCCGCATGATCTGGAACAGCCTTAAGGGCAGAAGGAGCTGCGGGGCCATAGCGCGCGACGAGGCGTCGGGCATCACGGAGATAGCGAAGCCCGTGGGCGTCGTGGCGGCGATAACGCCCTGCACCAACCCGATAGCCACGCCCATGAGCAACTGCATGTTCGCATTGAAGGGCGGCAACGCCATAATCATAACGCCACACCACAGATCGGCGGGGTCCAGCGCGGCGACGGTGGAGCTCATCGACGCGGCGCTCAGGAAGCTGGGCCTGCCGGAAAACCTGGTCCAGATCGTGGGCGTCCATTCGAGGGAGAACACGAGAAACCTCATGGCTGCGGCGGACATGGTCGTCGCGACGGGCGGCGCGGGCATGGTGAAGGCCGCCTACAGCAGCGGGAGGCCCGCGCTCGGCGTGGGCGTGGGCAACGTCCAGTGCATAGTGGACGACAGCGCCGATCTCGCGGACGCGGCGGCAAAGACGGTCGCCGGACGATGCTTCGACAACGGCATACTCTGCTCGGCGGAGCAGTCGGCGATCATTTCGGACGGCGCCTTCGACGGCTTCGTGGCCGCCCTGGAGGCGAACGGGGCGTTCGTGGTGAGGGGCGGGGCCGACAGGGCCGCCCTGCGGGCCGCGCTTTTCCCCGACGGCGAGATGTCCAGGCACGCCGTCGGCCAGTCTGCGGCGGAGGTGGCCAGGCTCGCGGGCATAAGCCTGCCCGGGGGCGCGCGCGCCATAGCCGTCGTGGCCGAGGGGCCGGGCGGCGCGGATCCCCTCTCGAGGGAGAAGATGTGTCCCGTGCTGGCCCTGTTCAGGGCCAGGGACTTCCGCGACGCGGTTGAGATCGCCCGCGAAAACCTCGAGAACGAGGGCAAGGGGCATAGCGTCAGCATACATTCGCGCAGCGAGGAAAACATATGGTACGCGGCGGAAAGGCTTTCCGTGAGCCGCTTCCTCGTCAACCAGTGCAGCGCGACGAACGCCGGCGGCAGCTTTTCCAACGGCCTCGCGCCGACGAGCACGCTGGGCTGCGGCACATGGGGCAACAACAGCATCTCGGAAAACCTGAACTACAGGCATTTCATAAACGTCTCGCGCATAGCCCTCGACATGCAGGGCAGGGCCGTCCCCACGGACGACGAGATCTGGGGGCCGGACAGCCCCGCCGCGCGGCCCCTGCCGCCCGTGGATCGCGAGACGGGCAAAGATGGCGCTGACTCCGGGCATTGACCCGATCCGCAAGGTTGTTTTTTATGAAGCTGCTTTCCGTAAGAGTAGAGAGAAGACACATACACGTCGCGGAGACGGAGACGCGTGGCGGGCTTGTCTCCATAAACAGGGCCAGGGCCTTTCCCCTGCCCGAAAACCCGTTCGGCGGGCCCGCCGACAGCGCGGAGGCCGGCACGGCGCTCGCGGCCCTCATATCCGACATGGCGGTCCGGGGAAGGCTCGAGCCCATGCCCGTCATGCTTTTCTTCGACTCGTCCGTCGCGCTCTACCGCGAATACCGCCACCGAAAGGCGTCCAGGAATGAGATGCGCGGCAGGGCCCTGCTCGAAACGGAGGCCCTTTTGCCTAGGGACAGGGGGCGCTACATCGCCGAATGCGAGTGGTACGGGCCACAGGGGACGCCGTCCGGAAGCCAGGCCAGCGCCATATGCGCCGTCAGCGAGCCCTTCCTGCGCGGCCTTTCAAAGGCCCTTAAGGCGCGGGGGTTCAGGCCGCGCTTCGCGGGCTCCGCGCTCGCGGCCTGGTCGGATACGGCCAAGGGCCTCCTGGGCGCCATCGCCGCGGCGGATCCGGGCATAGGCAGGAACGTGTTCGCGCTGGATCTGAGCGCCGATTCCATGCGCCTGCTGCTGTTCGTGGGCGGCGAGCCCGTGCACAGGCGGGAATACAGCCTTGACGACGGCCTCGACGAGGAAGGGCTGCTCGACTGCCTGTGCAGGGAGCTGCGCCGGGTGACGCTCTTTTCGGAGAACAGGGAGGGCGGCAGGCCCCTTAAGCCCGACTATGTCCTGATCGCGGGCGAGAGGGCGGGCGCGCCGGGGCTGGCGGAACGGATAGCCGGGCGGCTGGGCGTCCCCTGCGGCGGCCTGGGGGATCACGCCGGGCAGCTGGAGGGCGTACTGCGGCTCGGCGGCGAGATGGCGGAGAGGCCCGGCCTGTACCCGAGGGTGGCCTCGCTGGCCGGCGGCCCTGCGGCGAGGGCCAGGCACAGGAACTTCCTGTACGGCGGCGCCCGCCGCCGGCGGGAGAGGGCCGTGACGCTGGCGGCCTTCGCGGCGATATCCCTGCTGGCTGCCGCAGCCATGGCCGCCCTGCCCATAGCCAGCCATAGCCTGGCCGCCAAATGCGCCAGGGAAGCCGAGACGATAGAGCGGCCGCTGTACGCGGAGGCGCGCGGGCTGCTCAAAACGCAGCGGGGGCTGAGCCTGCAGCTGGAGAGCCGCGCCGCAGAGGAGTCCTACATGCAGGAGAAGGGCCTGCGCCACGCCGCCCTGCTTTACCTGATGGGGGAGGGCCTTCTTAAGGGGGCCTCCATAGAAAGCGTGGCCTGGGGCAGGGGCGCGGACAGCATCAGGGCGATCTTCACGACCGACGACATAGACCGTTTCCTGCTGGAGAAGGAGAAGGCGGACGCCGGCGGCAGCCTGCGCGTGAACGAGCCCCTTATCATGGAGAAGCTGGACGGCGGGCTTTGGCGCTGCGACGTGGACATATCGTGGCGCCGGCCAGTATAGGACTGGAAATGAAGGACGAATACCTAGGCATAGCCAGAACCGTCTTCGCCGTGGCGCTCGCCTGCGCTATAGGGGCCTACGCCTATTTCCTGTACCCTCCGCTCAGGGAGGCGTTCGCCGATCTGAAGCTCGAATACGCGGCCCTGGAAAACGAGAGGCGCGCGATAGGCGACGTGATGCTCGATCCGGGGGCCGTGGAGGGCAGGATAGCCGCCATGAGGGCGGAGATAGACGGGATGCGGAAGGTGGGCGGGCTGACGGCGGACGCGGCGGCCGGGGACATAATGGGCCATATGGGCCGGCTGGGCATCGCGCGCGGCACGGTGGCCCTCGGCGAGCCCGAGACGCTCATGCAGGAGGCCGGGGATCCGGGCCGGCAGCTGCTTTCGCTGCCCCTGACGATACGCTGCAGATCGGCCTACGACGGGGGCATGTACCTCATCGCGGCGCTCGAGGACAGCGACGCCGGGACCTATGTCATAGACGATTTCTCCTTTGTGGCGGCCGAGGGCGACGGGGCCGAGGGCGTACTGGACTGGACCATATCCGCGAGGCTCATCTGCCGAGGGGGGGCATAAGGCATGGATCTTAAGCTTGCGGCCCTCATCGCCGCCGCCCTCGCGGCGGCGGCCGGCTCGGGGGCGCTGGCCGGCAGCGGCGCCGTGTACGTGTTCAACAGGATACCCGCGAGCTGGCTCTGCGACTACGGGGAGATCCCCGACGAGCGGCATCTGCCCCCGCGCATCGGCAAATACCCTTGGGCGCCCCTCTTTTCGCTCGTGTTCGCCGCGGCCGCGCTTAAGGCCGGCCTTGTGAGCCTGGCATATTCCGCGGCGGCCCTGCCCGCGCTGTGGCTTTTGCTGCTCATAGGCGTGTCGGACAGGAAGTACATGATAATACCCGACCAGTTCGTGATAATGCTCGCCGCGACCGGCATAGGCTTCGCGGCCATCGGCCATAGCTTCCTCTCGCCCCTGCTTGGCCTCGCGGCCGGCGGGCTTGTCTTCCTGCTGATGGCCCTGGCCGGCAGGCTCATAAGCAAGCGGGACACGCTCGGCATGGGCGACGTTAAGCTGGCGGCGGTCTGCGGGCTCATCACGGGGCTTCACGGCATAATAGTCATAATGGCGCTGACGGCGCTTTCGAGCGCCGCCCTGTTCTCGCTGTGGCTCGCGAGCGGCAGGATAAAGGCCAGGGACGAGGCGCCGCTCGGCCCCTTCATAGCGGGCTCGACGGCCGTCTATCTGATCTTCTCGCAGGAGATAAGCGGCTTGGCGGCGCGCTATGTCGGCCTGGCGCCCGGCTAGGGGCGAAGGGCATGAGGAACTTTCTGCTTACGCTCGAATACGACGGCAGCCTCTTTCACGGGTGGCAGAGGCAGCCGGGGAAGCGCACCGTGCAGGGACAGCTGGAGTCCGTCCTGTCGCGCATATGCCTCGCGGACGTAAGGCTCGACGGGGCAAGCCGGACGGACGCGGGCGTGCACGCCTACGGCCAGAGCGCCAGCTTTGGCGGCGACTTCGCCATACCGCCCGAACGGCTGAAGCTCGCCGCCAACAATCTGCTCGGCGCGGGGCCGCCGGACGCGGGCAGGCGCGCCAGGGTCGGCGATGTCCGCGTCGCGGACGCGAGGGAGGTTCCGGACGGCTTCCATGCCCGTTACGACGCCGTGGGCAAGAAGTACATATACAGGATGCTGGCCGTGCCGGAGGCGGACATATTCATGAGGAACGCCTGTTGGCAGGTCGCGGGCGAGCCGGACGCGGGGGCCATGGCGGAGGCGGCGGCGAGGATGGCGGGCGTCAGGGATTTCAGGGCCTTCCGAGCCTCGGGCGGCGCGGAAACGGGCGGCACGGTGAGGGAGGTCCTGGGCGTGGCCGTCTACGAGGACGCCTTTGGGCGGGGCGGCAGGATGATAAGCATAGAGGTCACGGGCGCCGGCTTCCTCTACAACATGGTGCGCATAATGGCAGGCACCCTCCTGGGCGCGGGCATGGGCAGGATCAGCCCCAGGGAGATCGACGGCATAATAGAGTCGGGCGAGCGTGGCAGAGCCGGCCCGACGGCGCCCCCGCAGGGCCTGTGCCTCGCGGAGGTCTACTACGGCAGGGAGGCCATGAAGGCGGCGGCGGCTACGCGCTTTGCGCGCCCCTGCCGCAGCGTGTAGGCGCCGGGCGCCGCCGCTTGCGCCGGGCAGGGCGGCGGGGGCGCAAACATCAAGCTATTGCTCCGCCGATTAAATGTTGCGCTGAATTGGCGAGATAGTTTGGCGGCTTGCGAGGCGCAAAACGCAGGCGAACCCGTAGGTTCGGCGAGGCTTTGCAACGAAGCAAGGCG
>JAISXZ010000155.1 GCA_031270275.1 Eubacteriales Family XIII. Incertae Sedis bacterium
ATCGGGTTCTGGGGGCGATTTTGGCTCCCGGAGCGTACTGCTTGGTACGTGAGGAAGCCAATAATCGCAGCCAGGTTCCGAGATGGGCAAAAATGGCGTGGCGGGTGAGTAGTAACAAAATATGCGCCGATGGACAGCCTTGCCGGAGAAAGCTGTTGACAAGCGCCGACCGCAACGGCATGCATGTTTCATGCGGGCGCGCGGCGCCGCAGCGGGAGGATGGTCTCATGGCCGAATGGAAGCGCAACGCCGGTCTCTATATCTTCGGGCAGGCCCTGTCCATGTTCGGCTCGATGCTCGTGCAGTTCGCCATAACCTGGCGAATAACCCTCGACACAAAGTCCGGCGTGATCATGATGCTGTTCACCTGCGCCGCGCTCCTGCCGATGACGCTGATCTCGCCGTTCGCGGGCGTGTGGGCGGACAGGCACAGCCGCAAGCGCCTGATCGTCGTCTCCGACGCCGGCATCGCGCTGATCACGCTCGGCCTGGCCCTCGTCTACGTGCTGGGGTACAGAAACATCTGGCTGATGTTCGTCGTGGTGATCGCGCGTTCGCTCGGGCAGGGGATCCAGCAGCCCGCCGTCAACGCCATGATACCGCAGATAGTGCCGCAGGAAAGCCTGCAGCGCTTCAACGGCATACAGAGCTCGATCCAGTCGCTGAACATGTTCGCCGCGCCGATGGCGGCGGGCGCGCTCCTGTCATTTCTGCCGATCGAGTACATCTTCTTCATAGACGCGGCCACGGCGGCTGTCGGCATAGGCGTGCTCTTGCTGTTCGTGAAGGTGTCGGGCGTCCCCCGGACGGATGAGATAAAGCAGGGCGCCTCGGCGTATTTCCGCGAGCTGCGCGAGGGGCTGCGATACATAAACTCGAGGGCGTGGCTCAAAATCGTGTGCGTCTACGGCGCGTTCTTCAGCTTTTTCGTGTCGCCCGCCGCGCTCCTGACGCCCTTGCAGGTGGCGCGGAGCTTCGGCGGCGACGTGTGGCGGCTGACCGCAATCGAAATAGCGTTCTCGCTGGGCGCGGTCATAGGCGGCGTCGCCATATCGGCCCTGGGCGGCTTCAGGAACAAGGTGCACACGATGATCTTCGCCTGCGTCGCGTTCGGCACGACGGCGGTGCTGCTCGGCGTCGTGCCGGATTTCAGGCTGTACCTGGGCGTTATGCTCCTATGCGGCGTGACGCTTCCGCTCTACAACGCGCCAAGCCTGACCCTGCTGCAAAGCAAGGTGGACCCGGACAAGATGGGCCGGGTGTTCAGCGTCTCGATGATGTTCGGCGGGCTCGCGATGCCGCTTGGGATGGCGGTGTTCGGGCCCCTGGGCGACATCGTGGAAATCGAGCCCCTGCTCATCGTGTCCGGCGCGGCGATCCTCGTCAGCGGGCTCGCGCTGCTGAAGGCAAAATCGCTGATCGGGATCGGGGAGGACGGCAAGGGCTGATACGGCCTTAGGGAAATCAGCCGAAGATCCCGCCGCCGCTGTTTATGGTGACGAATATGGGCGCGAACACGACCGCCACTATCGTCATGAGCTTTATGAGTATGTTTATCGACGGCCCCGCGGTGTCCTTGAAGGGATCGCCCACGGTGTCGCCCACGACGGCGGCCTTGTGCGGCTCGCTGCCCTTGCCGCCGTAGTTGCCCTCCTCGATGTGCTTCTTGGCGTTGTCCCAGGCGCCGCCGGCGTTCGCCATCATTATGGCGATCAGCACCCCTGCCGCGAGCGCGCCGGCGAGCATGCCGCCCAGCGCCTCGGTCCCCATCACTATGCCGACGATGAGGGGGGCCACTATCGCCAGCAGGCCCGGCGCCAGCATCTCCTTAAGCGCGGCCTTCGTGCTTATGTCCACGCAGCGGGCGTAGTCAGGCTTCGAGGTCCCGTCCATGATGCCGGAATCCTCCCTGAACTGCCGCCTGACCTCCTCTATCATCTGGTAGGCCGCCTTCCCGACGGAATTCATCGTAAGGGCCGAGAACAGGAAGGGCAGCATGGCGCCTATGAACAGCCCGGCTATAACCAGAGGGCTGAGCAGGCTTATCGTCTTGAGCTCGACGACCTGGGAGTAGGACGCGAACAGCGCCAGCGCCGTTAGCGCGGCGGAGCCTATCGCGAAGCCCTTGCCTATGGCCGCCGTGGTGTTGCCAACGGCGTCCAGCTTGTCCGTTATCGCCCTGACGTCCTTGGGCAGCTTCGACATCTCCGCTATGCCGCCCGCGTTGTCGGAAACGGGGCCGTAGGCGTCGACGGCGACCACCATGCCCGTCGTCGAGAGCATGCCGACGGCGGCGAGCGCTATGCCGTACAGCCCGGCAAAGGCGTTGGCGACCAGTATGCCGACGGCTATGATTATCATGGGCCATACGGTCGAGAGCATCCCGACCCCAAAGCCGCTTATTATCGTCGTGGCGGGGCCCGTCTGGCACTGTTCCGCTATGTGCTTCACGGACTTATAGTCGCCCGAGGTGTAGACCTCCGTTATCTTGCCTATCGCCACGCCCACGAGCAGGCCCGCGATGACGGCGACCGCGCAGTTGAAGTTGGCGAAAAAGAGCCTGCTCATGATCAGCGAGCATATGATGACTATGGCGCTGCTGAGATAGGTGCCGGCGTTCAGCGCGTTGGCGGGGTTCGATCCCTCCTTGCCCCTGACGAACAGGATGCCTATGACGGACGCTATGAGGCCGATGGCGGCCAGGACGAGCGCGAACACGGAGCCCTCGAAGGGCGGCAGATCGAACTGCGCGCCCACAGCGGGCGTGATGACGGGTATTATGACCGCCAGCATTATGGCGGACACGATGGAACCCACGTAGGACTCGAACAGATCGGAGCCCATGCCCGCCACGTCGCCGACGTTGTCGCCGACGTTGTCCGCTATGACGGCCGGGTTTCTGGGGTCGTCCTCGGGTATGCCCGCCTCCACCTTGCCTACAAGGTCGGCGCCGACGTCCGCGGCCTTCGTGTAGATGCCGCCGCCGACGCGCCCGAACAGCGCCATGGACGAGGCGCCCAGGCTGAATCCGGTGATCACCAGGGCCGAATCGACGCCCATGACGACAAAGATGATGCCGATGCCGAGGAGGCCAAGACCCGAAACGCACAGCCCCATGACGGCGCCGCTCCTGAAGGCGACCTTCAGGGCCTTGTTCATGCCGTCGCTCCTAGCGGCGCTGGCGGTCCTTACGTTGCCCTTCGTGGCCACCTGCATGCCGAAAAACCCGGCCAGCACGGAGAACAGGGCGCCGAACACGTACAGCCCCGCCGTGGGCCAGTTTATCCCGAAGCCGAGCACGAGGAACAGTATCACGATCACGACGGCCATGGTCTTGTATTCCCTTCTCAGGAACGCCATGGCCCCTTCCCTTATGTATCCTGATATCTCCCTCATTCTCTCGGTGCCCTCGTCCATGCGGCCTATCCACACGGACAGGGCGTACGCGACGATCAGCGCGATCACGGCCGCGACGGGCGCGGCGAAACTAAGGGCGGTGCCGTAGATTACTGGTTGCAATTGCTTGTCCCCTCTCTTTCCAACGCTTTTTCAACAAAAATATGACAAAATTCCGCTATTGCTCCGCCGATTAAATGTTGCGCTGAATTGGCGAGATAGTTTGGCGGCTTGCGAGGCGCAAAACGCAGGCGAACCCGTAGGTTCGGCGAGGCTTTGCAACGAAGCAAGGCG
>JAISXZ010000012.1 GCA_031270275.1 Eubacteriales Family XIII. Incertae Sedis bacterium
GATCGGGTTCTGGGGGCGATTTTGGCTCCCGGAGCGTACTGCTTGGTACGTGAGGAAGACAATAATCGCAACCAGGTTCCGAGATGGGCAAAAATGGCGTGGCGGGTGAGTAGTAACAAAACCACGGCAATCGACCGTTGTTTTTCGTCCTACATATTGACAGCGGACGAAAACAGGAGTACGATAAGGATATCTTCAAAGAAAGCGGGTGCCGTCAATGGCGGGAGTAACCAATCTGAACATCAAGATCGATCGCGATCTGAAAGCCCAGGCCGACAGGCTTTTCGGCAACATGGGCATGAACCTCACGACGGCCGTCAATGTGTTCGTCCGGCAGGCGGTTCTGGAAAAAGCCATACCGTTCAGGATCTATCGGGACGCCGACCCCCCGGCAATAACGGCGGACTCCGCGCAGAGGCAGGCCGCCATGCAGGAAATCAGGGATTTGCTGGCGGACGTTGACGGCGGAAGCATCAATTTGGACAGCATGAGGGCAGAGAGAAGGACGGCGAGATTTGAACGTGATGGTTGACACCAACGTCGTGCTCGACGACATTCTGAACCGTGCTCCGAACGCCGACATCGCCCGCAGGATCAGCCGGTTGGTGACGGACGGGATCGTCAACGGCCACATCACGGCGAATTGTCTGACGGACATTTTCTACATCGTTTCAAAATATCGAAATGACGGCACGGCCCGAAAAGTCATACGGAATCTGCTGCTGGCTTTCTCCGTGGTGGGTGTTGACGACGGCGACTGCCGGGCCGCAATCGATCTTCCCGTGCGTGGCTTCGAGGACGCTCTGGTCGTGATCCGCGCCGAAAAAGCGGATTTGAGCTATATCGTCACGAACGACAAGGGGTTTCAAGGCATCGCCGATTCGAGCGTGTCCGTTATCAGCCCCTCCGATTTCCTGTTGAAGTTTGTGTGTGAAAACTGTTGACGCAAGGCTTTCAATCGACAGAAGCCGTTGGAAATGCAATGTCGTAAATTGCGAATAGTCAAGGATGATCTGCTCGAGGCGCGGGCGGCGCCGGGGCGCATTGTACGGCCTCTCCGCCGGCAGGCCCCAATCCTGAACCAAGCCAAGGAAGAAGGAAAAGAGAGGTGAGTCATTTGAGCGGCATCGCGGAGCTCTACGAAGAACGAAACGCAGTCCGGGCGGATCTTTTCGCGGGAAGGCGGCCCAAGAGGGTCTTTGTGTACGCGCACTTCACCCTGGAGGCGGCCTGCGGGCTCGCCGGCGTCAGCCTGATGGACGCCCACTACGACCTCGGGCTGGCGGAAAGGGCGCACGAAAAGGTCTGCGAGCTTTTCTATTCGGACGCCTTCCCCTCCATGAACCTGCGGTACCCGCCCGTGTACCAGCTGCTGGGGGCGAAGAACTGGGTGCTCGCCTCGAACGGCGCCGTGCAGCATCCCGAGATCGAGACCATGCTCGCCGAGGACTACGACGACTTCATAGCCAGCCCCTACGACGTTATAGTGGAAAGGTTCCTGCCGCGCGTCTGCACGGCGCTCGACACGGACCCGATCAACCGGGGGATCGCCTTCGCCAAGGCATTCCAGAGCTACTGCAAGGAGCAGGCGGCCTATTTCGGCACGGCGAGGCGGCTGAGCGAAAAATACGGATATTCGGCGGGCATAATCACCGGGCCCCAGACGGAGGCGCCCTTCGACTTCGTGGCGGACCAGCTGCGCGGCTTCAGGGCGGCGCTCATAGACTGCCGCCGCATGCCCGAAAAGGTGGAGGCCGCCTGCAGGGCCGTCCTGCCGCTCATGGTGAAGCTGGCCGTCCCCAAGGGGCCAAGCCCCGGCGTCCAGGGCTTCATACCGCTGCACCTCGCCCCCTACATGAGGCAGCGGCAGTTCGAGGAGCTTTGGTGGCCCACCTTCGAGGAGCTGGTCGTGGAGATGGACAGGAACGGCGTGGGCGCGACGATATTCGCGGAGAACGACTGGACGCGCTATCTCCCCTACCTCGAAAGGCTCCCGAAATCGACGCTCCTGTGGATAGAGGACGGGGATCAGGCAAAGTACGCCGCGACCGTCGGCAGGGAGCACGCGTTCGGCGGCTTCTTTGATCCCACCATCACGCTCGTCAAAAGCAGGGACGAGTGCATAGACGCGGCCAAGCGCATGTGCGAGACCTGCATGAAAAGCGATCACTTCTACTTCACGTTCAACAGGAGCGTCATGGACGTCGCGAGCATAGACATCGGCAAGCTGCAGGCCGTGCTGGAGTGGGTGCGCGACAACGCCGTCTACTAGTGTAGTGTCTCATTCATTTTTGTATAAATGGCGCAGGATGGGTTTTCTGCGGCTAGGCGGAGGAGGGAGCAATCGCGGGGCTATGGCGACCGACGACAACAACGCCGCAGGAAATCCACACAAGCCATTTGCCTAAAGGTGAATGAGACACTACACTAGCCGGGCAGGGCGGCGGCCTGGGCCGCCCGGCGGGATTCCGCCAAGCCTGCCCAAGCGCCGCGCCGGCCCCGCCAAGGCCGGGACGGGCGCCCCGCCGGTTCCGAGTTGCGCAGGAGTGGCGCGCCCCTCAGGCGCCTGCCATACGAAGGAGACGCGAAATGGAAAAAGTTGATAGCAAGTATCTGCTGGACTACGACGCCTATGTCAGCGAGCGCCCGGACGAGGTCTCGCCGCCATGGGCCGAGCGCTACAGGGGCCTTATGGAGGACGCCGACGCGCGCGTGTACGCCTTCATCGTGCAGTATATCTTCATGTAGCGGCGCGGCCATGCGCCGGCTGCGGCCCCGGCCGACGGGCGCCATGCCGGGCGGGGACATTGCGGGGGCGAAGGAGACGGCCTTGCGGGCGCAGGGCCGGTTTGGAGGTGTATTATGGGCATTGACAGTCCCGGCTTCTTCCAGAACCCCGGCGCCATCGAGACGATCAACGCGTATCTGCGGTCCTCGGGGCTGCACGAATTCGCGGAGATGTTCTCGGGCATCATCGGGAACCCCGTGGTCATCGTTGACAACTCATACAAAGTCCTCGCGCATTCCCAAGCCGGCGGCCTGGACGACGACTCATGGCGGGAATCCATAGAGAACGGCTATTACAGCGACGACATCATCAAGGAGATCATAAGCAAATACAGGAGCGACGACATAGGCAAAAGGAACAACACCCCCTTTTACCGCTTCTTTGACAGGAGCAAATACAAGAGGATAGTCAGCAGGCTCGTGAACGGGGAGGAGATCATCGGATCGATAGCGGCGCTCTGCGTCAACGACACGGGGATAAGGATCGAGGGCCTGATCCCCCTGGCCAGCGACCTCGCCGCCAAGTTCGTCGCGCACGGCAGGGAGGATTTCAGGCTGAACAGCAACTACAGCTATGAGGCCGTGCTGCTGGATCTGCTGCTGGGCAACGTGAAGAACGAGCTGGAGATGCGCAACAGGATAATCGCGACGAAGCTGGAGAAGGCAAGCTGCTTCCAGCTCCTGACGATACCCCTCATGGCGCACAACATCATCGCGGCCAGGAACATCAAGGACAACTGCGAGAGGCTGCTGCCCTACTGCTGGGCCATATACCACGACAGCCACATACACATTCTGAGGATATCCCAGGGCTTCATAGTGCGCAACGGCCTTGTTGACGAGAAGATACAGGAGCTCGCGGGCCGCTATTCCTCGCAGGTGAGCATGGGCGAGCCTTTCTCGGATCTTTTCCGGCTCCCGGAGCATTACAAAAGGAACCTCATGACGCTCAAGATATCCAGGATGCTGAACGACCGAAGCGCGCTGCTGCGCTATGAGTCATACAGATTCCTCGACATGGCCCTGAAATCTGTCGGCTGCGATATCGATGGCCTCGACTCCTGCGCCTCCGAGAAGATACTGCGGATACGGGAATACGACAGGCAGCACGGCAGCGACTACTTTCGGACGCTGCACGCCTTCCTCATGTCGGGCAGGAGCCATTCGGCGACCGCGGCGAAGCTGTTCACGCACAGGAACACGGTATTTTACAGGATGACGAAGCTGAAGGAGCGCTTTGGCATATGCCTGGAAGACATGGACGAATATTTCCAGACCCTGTATTCCTGCATACTGATGGACTGCAAGGACAGGAT
>JAISXZ010000113.1 GCA_031270275.1 Eubacteriales Family XIII. Incertae Sedis bacterium
GTTTCCGAAATCGCCGGCGCTTACGTGCTGACGGGTTCCCGCGCTCCGGGCGGGCTTGACGATCAGATTTTCGAGGCGGCGGACGCACAGCCGAAGGGGACGCCGGGCTATGTGAACAACTTTCAATACTTCGTGGATTTCTGGCTCGACGGCGAGAAACTGAAGCGCGGAACGGTCGTGGGACCCGGCGAAACGCCCGACCCGGAGGATGCGAATTATCACGCGGAAGAGGGCAGCACGGTCGTGACGGTATACGCCAAGACCTTCCAAGACCTGAACGTGCAAAACGGCGAACACACGATCGCGGCGGAGTTTATGATCGACGGCGTGCAGAAGGTCTCCGCGCAGAAATTCACCTTGGATTTGACGGGCGCGCCGACGGACCCGCCGACCGATCCGGGCGATCCCGACGATGAAGATGGCAACGAAGACGGCACGGACAACGGGAACCCGCCGACCAACCCGGACAACAACAACCCAGACAACGGCAATACGCCCACCGATCCCGGTAACGGCACAGACAACGGAAACACGCCCGCCAACCCCGCCGGCGGCAACCCCGGCGGCGACGGAAACGCTTTGACCGGCGGAAACGCAACCGAAGCCGGCGACGCGGGCAATGCCGCCGCGACACCGGCCGACGCGCCCGCAGCCCCCGACACCGCAGTCGCCCCCGCCGGCGCGGAAAGCGCCCAAGGCGCGGACAACGCCGCGCAAACCGGCGACGCGGGCGAAGCCGCGGCGGGGATCGGCGATGCCGCGGCAGCCGCACAAGGAGCCACCCCCGCCGAAACGGCTTTGATCGGCGGACTCCCGCGCGGCGCGAACGGCCTGTATTACTTCGAGCTCGACGGCAGCGATCGGCCTTTCGAGGCGCGCATAGACATTCCGCTCGCGGATTTTGAGGACCTGTACTTCGACGGCGCGCTGTGGACGCGCGGCGCGGACTACGAAGCGCGGGAGGGCAGCACGATCCTGGAAATCTCCGCGGAAAAGCTCGCGGGCTTCGCCCTCGGCACACACGAGGTCGCCGCGCACTTTACGGAGGGTCGCGTCGTTTCGTTGGCGTTTGAATTGCGCGAAAGCGCGGCGGAAGGCGGCGGCGCGGAGATCGGCGCGAACGAAACGCGCGCGGGCGCGGCGGATACGGCGGGCGCGGAAGCGGCTTCCAAAGGAGGCCTTGCGCCGGCGCTCATCGCCGTCGTTCTGCTGCTCGCGGCGGCGGCGGTCGCCCTGCGTCTGCGCCGCCGCGCGCGATGAGTTTCAGCCCCATTGAGCTCGGCACGGTCTTTTATGCCGAGCTTGTTTTTTTATACCGGTGAGCGATAGATTTTACAGTAACGCGAACCGATAATACGCGCAGACTCCGGCCGCAAATTGCGGCCGGAGTCTGCGCGATTTTACGGGGCGAGGGCAAAAAACCTTGACAGCGCATCTGTCTTGTGGTAATGTTGTGAGGAAAAGGCAGGGGCGCGCTGCACACGGCGCCCGTACCCCTCGTCCGGCGCACGGCCTGCGGGCCTGTGCGCGGCTGGGCGGGCTGCCGCAGCGTCATAGGCCAGCAAGAGCAGGTATGCGGTGATCTGTCAGTTTTTTCGCAGTCAAAACGGAAAGGCTTCGCATCTATGCCGACGCTACTAAAAACGATAAGGGCGGTGACTACGGTTCTGGTCTATGTCTGCTACGCCGCCGTCATTGTGACGACCGTCATGACAGTCGGGGACGTCATAATGCGCTACATCTTCAACAGGCCCAATTCCGGCGTCACGGAATGGAGCCAGATGCTGCTGATCGTCTCCATGACCGCCATGGCGCACGCCCTTCTGGAGGGCCGCTTCATCTCCGTCGGCACGCTCGTCGATAGGTTCCCAAGGAAGGCCAACATCGCCTTTGAGGTCATCATGGGCGTCGTGAGCTTCGTCTTCTTCGTGGTCGTCGGATGGCAGCTGATCAAGATGGTGGAGACCTCCATAGCCTTCAAGGAGACCTATTTCGTCATCAAGACGCCGAGGTGGCCTATGTACGCGATCCTCGGCGTTTCGTTCCTCGCGACCGGCCTCGCGACCGTGTCCTACGTGATCGGCCGGCTCACGAAGCGCCCGTCCACCCATGAAAAGAACGTTTTTGACGACAACCCGGACCTGGCCATCCTGGCTTTCTCGGACACAGAGTACGAAGCCGAAAAGGGAGGGGGTGACGCGCAATGAGCCCGGAAATCATAGGACTGCTCGCGATAGTGGCCCTGATCGTGCTGATCGCGCTTCGCATGTGGATCGGCGTCGCGATGGGGGTCGTCGGCCTCGTGGGCCTTATCATCCTTCGCGGCATGGATCAGGCCCTCATGATGGCGGCGGAGGTCCCCTTCACCAACATCAACAGCTACACACTGACCGTCATCCCGATGTTCGCACTGATGGGCATGGTCATTTCCGAGTCGAGCATCGGCACCGATCTGTTCAAGGCCTGCAACGCCTGGCTCGGCAGCGTAAGGGGCGGCCTGTCCGCCGCCACCGTGGCGACCTCCGGCCTGCTGGGCGCGATCTGCGGCTCGCACATGGTAGGCACCGTTATACTGTCCAAGATCGCGCTGCCCGAGATGAAGCGCTACAAGTACGACGGCAGCTTCGCCGCCGCGACGGTGTGCGCCGGCGCGCCGCTCTCGATCATCATACCGCCTAGCCTGCCGCTCATCGTCTACGGCATCATCACCGAGCAGAGCATCGGCAAGCTGTTCATGTCCGGCATCATACCGGGCGTAGTCATGATCTGCGTGTTCATAGCGATAATAGTGGTCCGATGCACGCAGAGGCCCGAGCTCGGGCCCAGGGGCGCAAGCATGCCCTTCGCGGAGAGGCTGAAGTCGTCCAAGGGGATCATCCCCGTGGTCATCCTGTTCGTCGCGGTGCTGGGCGGCATATATTTCGGCATCTTCACCACGACGGAATCGGGCGCGATAGGGAGCGCCGGCGCGATCATAATATCCATCTGCTACAGATCCATGAACGGCAGGAAATTCCTCCTGGCGATCAAGGAGACGGCGATGATCATCGGCATGATCTTCTCGCTGCTGCTGGGGACCTACATCTTCATCAGGTTCATCAGCTATTCCAAGATACCCTTTGTCGTGTCCGAGTTCCTCGTGAACCTGGACGCGCCGCTGCCCCTGCTCATGCTGGCGCTGGCCCTGATCTACATCGTCCTGGGGATGCTCATACCGGAGATCCCGATGATAATCCTGACGATTCCGATACTCTACCCCGCCCTGATGTCCGTGGGCTTCGATCCCATCTGGCTGGGCATCTTTGTCGTGCTGATGATGGCCCTCGGAGCGGTCACGCCGCCCATAGGCATGGTCGTGTTCATCGTGTCCGGGCTCTCGGGGGTTTCCGTCCCGACGCTGTTCAAGGCCGTCATGCCGTTTATAATAGGCGATCTGTGCGTGATAGTCCTCGTCTGCATATTCCCGCAGATGGCGACGTGGCTTCCGTCGCTGATGTACGCAAATTAGGGTCGCTGGGCGGCGTCCGCGCCGTTTTTGCCCAGCCTTGGCCCAGGCGTGCGGGCGGCAACAGAAAACAGCGTGTCTTGTAAGCAAATCGTAGTGTGTGTAAGGAAAAGGAGGAAGGTTGCATGAAAAGGAAACTGCTTCTGGCGCTTGCGCTGGTCTTCGCGTTCAGCGTCGTCTTTTCGGCCTGTGGCGGCGGATCGGAGGAACCTGCGGACACGGGTTCCGGCGAGGCCCCCGCGCAGAACGAGCAGGCGGCGGAGACCACCTCGGACGAGGTGTTTGAGTTCATCGTCAACGTGACGCTTGGCGAGCCTGTGTCGCCGAACTGGGCGAGGCTGTTCAAGGAGCTGGAGGAAAAGAGCGACGGCAGGCTCAAGGTGACCGTCTACTGGTCGAATTCCCTGGTCACGATCCCTGAAATACCGAAATCCATGATGGCGGGCGCCATGGCGTTCTCGAACGTGCCGACGAACAACTACCCGGACATCATGCCGCTGAACGCCCGCATCCTCGAGCTGCCCTTCCTCGGCCTGCAGGATCCAGTCGAAAGCTCGGAGATCTACATGCAGCTTCTTGACGAGTTCCCCGAGATGATGAAGGAATTCGCGGACTACAACATGTTCCCCCTGGCGGTCACGACGCTGGGCATGTACGGCCTGCACTTCACCGACACGAAGGAGGTCCGTCTGCCCTCGGATCTCAACGGGCGCCAGATCGTGCCCTACAAGCTCGAGTTCCTGCCCATGCTCGAAGCCAACAACGCTGCGGGGTCCTATATCCCTCCGGGGCAGATATACGAAGCCCTCGAAAAGGGCGTGGTAAACGGCTACGTCAACAACTGGGCCTTCCAGGGCTGGTTCGGCCTGACGGAGCTGATGCGCCAGCACGTCGAGATAGGCGAATTCGGGGCCTTCCATGAGTACAACGTCCTTTGCGTGAACCTGGACTTCTACAATTCCCTGCCCGCGGATCTGCAGCAGCTGCTGGTGGACACCTTCAGGACCAACGGCGGCTACAGCGATATGTGGGACGACACGGCGGCCCTGGTCGCCAGCGAGAAGGAGAAGGCCAAGGCGAAGGGTGACGTGTTCATCGACCTGACGCCCGAGGAGATCGACGTGTGGAAGAAGGCGGTCGAGGGCAACCACGAGGTCGCGCTTGCCGAGATCGCGGAGCAGCGCGGCGACAATGCCGGCGATGCCATCTACGAAAGGACCAAGGAGATCATAGAAGAAAAGTACGGCCCGCAGGACTAGACACCGATGGCGATGCTGCGGCTGTCCGGATAGCGCCGGGCCTGTCGATCGCCCCGGCAGCCAGGTATGCGCAGGATCGTCGAAACAGTTGATAGGCAGACAGGAGGTGGCCCGATGGCTGATGAATTCATCAAAAAAGAGATTGAAATCGGCGCCGAAACGTTCAAAGTCACTTACCGCAAGCTGAAGGACAAGCCCAAGGGCAACAACATCGACCGCGGCGAGCTGGACGAGGACGGACGCCCCACCTATTGCGTCAACGGCTGGGGCGACTGGCCGGAGCTCAATCCGCGCAGCTACGAGGTGGCGCCCGGCATTGTCTGCGACCAGGATGTCGCGGTTCCCATGCGCGACGGCGTGATTACCTATGCGGACGTCTACCGCCCCAAGGACGCGGGCGAAAAGGTCCCGGCGATCATCGCATGGAGCTTTTACGGCAAACGGGCCAGCGCCGATTTTGGCGTCGAGTGGCAGACGCTGGGCGTGCCCTACGGATCCCATTCGGAATTCACGAAGTTTGAGGGCCCGGATCCCCTCTATTGGTGCTACAAGGGCTACGCCATCGTCAATTACGACATCCGCGGCATCGGGAACTCGGAAGGCGACTGCTACATGTGGAGCTCGCAGGAGGGGCGCGACGGCTACGACCTTGTCGAGTGGCTTGCTCAGCAGGAATGGTGCAGCGGGAAGGTCGCCATGGCGGGCAACTCGGCCTTCGCCATGGCGCAGTGGCGCGTCGCGGCGGAGCAGCCGCCGCATCTCACGTGCATCGCCCCTTGGGAGGGCACGGCCGAGGCGTACCGCGAGTTTCTCAACAAAGGCGGCTTCACGGAATGCGGCTTCAACAAGTTCCTGGTCGCGGATTTCGTCGGGAACGGCTATATCGAGGATATCTACCAGACCGTGCAAGACTATCCCCTGAACAACGCGTACTGGGAGGACAAGCTGCCAAAGTGGGAGAAGATCGAGATCCCGGCGTATGTCACGGGGGGCTGGAACCACTTCCATCTGCGCGGCGCCACGCGCGGCTTCCGCAAGATCTCCTCAAAGCAGAAGTGGTTCCGCGTGCACCGGGATTTTGAATGGCCGGATCAGTATTCGCGGCTTGGGATCGACGAGCTGACGCGCTTCTTCGACAGATACCTGAAAGGCATACACAACGGCTGGGAATCGACCCCGCGCGTGCGCATCGACGTCATGGACGCCTATGATTTTGACTATCAGCTGCTGCGTCCCGAGACGGAATGGCCCATTTCGCGCATCGAGTACAAGCGGCTGCATCTCGACGCGCGCAGCCGTTCGATGAGCCTTGAGCAGCCGGCGGCCGCCTCCAGGCTCCATTACGACGCGAATCTCGGAAAGGCCACCTTTGACATCACGTTTGACGAGGAGACCGAGATCACGGGCAACATGCTCCTGCACCTATGGGTCGAGGCCGAGGGCCACGACGACATGGACATCTTCGTCGCCGTCCAGAAGCTTGACGAGAAGGGGAAATGGCTGCCGTGCTACGTGCTGGGCAAGCCGCATCCTGGCGCGCCTGGCCGGCTGCGCGTGTCCATGCGCGAGACCGACCCCGAGCGAAGCGAGTTCGAGTGGGAGCCCTACTACACCTACGACAACCCGCAGAAGCTCCGCCCCGGCGAGATCGTGCCCATCGACATCGAGATCTGGCCGCAGAGCAAGATATTCCATCCGGGCGAGCAGCTTCGCGTCGAGATCATGGGGCATTACGAGCGCATAGACTGGTTTGAGCCCTTTGCCTGGGAGACGGACAACAAAGGCAATCACGTTATACACACGGGCGGGGAGCGCGATTCGTATCTGCTGGTCCCCTTCGTGCCGCCGAAGTACAGCGCTGGCGGGGGCTATCTGTATAGGTGAGCAGGCACAAAAAACCGGGGGCCGCGTCTGCGGCCCCCGGTTTTTTTTCGGCAAAACGGCCCGGCGCCCGCAGCGACTGCTTCAGTAACGTACTCCGCTAAAAAAAGCACATGCTATCCGAAAAAATGACTATACTTATCGCGATTTTCTTGGTATAATTGTTTTGCCGCGCCTGCTTCCTAGAGAGCGGGAAGGGAGGGAATCCCCCCTCGAAGCCCCCGATTCTATCCCGTATGATATCGAGGGTGTCGTTTGGTCGGCTGTTTGTGGCGGCGCGCGGCGCCGTGATGGGATCGGATATGGCAAAGCGCTTTTACGCACTGATAAATTCAAAGATCAATTGGGAGCTGTTCCAAAACGACAACGACGTCTATCTGTTCCTGATCCTGAACCTCGCCGTGGCGTTCGCCCTTGTCATGCACGTGTTCCTGCTGTCCTTCTTCATAGTGACGGGCGTCGACGCCCTGATCACGCTGAATGTCGTCAGCGTGCTGCTCTACACGTTCTCGCTCCATCTGGTGCGCAGGAAGCGCTACGCGGCGGCCGGCGTCATCCTGGTCGTTGAGGTCATAGTCTACGCGTTCGCCACCATCTATCTGCTCGGCTTCGACAACTATATAGTGTTCTATTTTTTCCTGCTCCTGATAATGCAGATAATAATACCTTATGCCAGCGGGTATTTCCGGGCCTTCATCGTCCTTCTGCTCGGCATCAGCGTGATTTCCGCGATAATAATGGACGCGGGTTTCCCGCCGCAGATCGACATTGGTGATGCCTACGCGATACTGTCGTTCTTCAACATATTTTCCGGCTTCGTAGGCACCCTTATAGAACTGCTGGCCGGGAACATCATAAACCGCATCATAGCGAGCCACAACAGCATGAGGATGGAGACCTTCCGCAAGCAGGCGTACACGGACCCGCTCACCGGCCTGTTCAACCGGCGCTACGCCGAGCAGCACTTCAAAAGCCTCGCCGCGTCCCCCATCGAAAGCATGGGCTGCGTCGCGATGCTGGACATAGACGACTTCAAGAAGATAAACGACACCTACGGGCACGGCGCCGGCGATGTCCTGCTCGAGGGCCTTTCGGGCATGATGCAGCAGAATCTGCGCAAGAGCGACACCATATTCCGCTGGGGCGGCGAGGAATTTCTCATATGCCTGTCATACGTGACGCTGCCCATAGCCGGCAACATCCTTGAAAAGCTGAGGAAGAACATAGAGGACTCGGTGTTCACCATAGGGGAGAACATCATACACTTCACCGTCACGATTGGCGTGGCGGAGCTGAACAGGGACAGCATCGAGGCCGGCATCGACGCCTGCGACCAGAATCTGTACTACGGCAAGCAGCATGGCAAGAACCAGGTCGTGACAGGCTGCGGGCAGGCGGCCGCTACTTAGGAACTGTTAAAAAATAACCTGCACATTTGGCTTGCCCTTTTGCGCCCCGGCTGCGTTGCCGGAACCCGCGAATACTACAAGTATTCGCGGAACCCGGTGCCTTGCCGGGACACAAAATTGCTG
>JAISXZ010000010.1 GCA_031270275.1 Eubacteriales Family XIII. Incertae Sedis bacterium
CGGAGCGCCCGCACAAGCGTCAGCGACCCGCGGGAGAGACGCCCCGGCCCGCCGGCCGAGTACTACACTCAGAACCGAAGGCTCCGCACAAACACCTTCTCGAAATTCTGGTCGTTCGCCAGCTCCACCACCCGCACCGCCCTCGCCGTCTCCTCCATCATGCGGCGGTAGCCCTCGTTCAGAAGCAGTATCTCGCCGCCGGCCTTGCTGGTGTTGCCCACGAACTCGACCGAGCCCTTGAAGCTCTCGGGCAGCAGGGATATGTGGAAAAGGCTCTGCTCCCTGATGTGGTAGCCGAAGGAGCCCGCGATCTGCACGCGGTCCACATCCTCCGCGGAAAGCGACAGGGACTCGAGCAGCAGGTCTATGCCCGCGCGTATGGCGCCCTTGGCGAGCTGCACCTGCCGCAGATCGTTCTGCGTCAGCCACACGCCGTCGGCCAGGCGGTAGCGCAGCTTCCCGCGCCCATCGCGCTCGAGCCGGCCCTCCGGATCCGGCGGCCCGTCCCCGCCCTCCGCCCCGTCAGGCCTGGCGAAACGCCCGCTGGCGCCGACATAGCCGCGCCTCACGAGCTCGCCCGCCGCGTCGAGCAGCCCGCTCCCGCATATGCCCACAGGGGGCGCGCCCTCCACAGTCCCCAGCGATACGCGCCCCTCGCCGTCAATCTCGACCAGCTCTATGGCGCCCGCCGCGGCGCGCATGCCCGACTCTATGTTCATCCCCTCGAAGGCAGGCCCCGCCGCCGTGGATGTGGCGGACAGCTCGCCGTCCCTGCTTATCACCATCTCGCCGTTCGTGCCTATGTCCATGAACAGGGTGGTCCCCCTGCGGTCAAAGAGCCGCGAGGCGAGTATGCCCGAGCTGATGTCGGCGCCCACATAGGCCGAAATCACCGGCGGCAGGTATATCCTGCCGAAGGGCGACACCCGCAGGCCGTGCCTCGACGCCGGCTCGTAGCACGCCCCCATGAGCGCGGGCGTGTAGGGGTACATGCCGATGGGCTCCGGGCTCACGCCCACCGCCAGATGGAGCATGCAGGTATTGCCGCTGAATACGACCTCGTATATGTGCTCGCGATCCACGCCCGCCCGCTGCGACAGCTCCGCTATCATCCTGTTGAGCTCCCGGCTGATCCCCCGGTACAGCGTGTCGAGGCCCTCCGGCTCCGAGGCGATCTTCACGCGCGACAGCACGTCCTGCGCGTGCTCGGTCTGCGGGTTGAGCGCGGATTCCGAGGCCAGCTCCCTGCCGCTCGCGAGGTCTATGAGGGCGGCGACAAGCGTCGTAGTGCCTATGTCCGCCACGACGCCGTAGGCCTCGCCCGAGCTGTCCCCCGGCTCGCTGAAGCGCTCGTCGCCGACAAAGACGCGGGTAAGCCCTTCCGCAGCGTCGTATTCCTTGCGCACGGGGGGGCTGATCTCATGGCTGAACCCCCTGCCCTCGCTCAGTATCCTGACGCTCTCCCTCTCGGCGTCGTCAAGATGTATCTTTAGATCCCCGTCTATGCAGGAGAGGCAGGCCAGCACGTAGTCGTTCACGCCGGCCTCGCCGGCCGCGGCGTTCTGCCCCGTCTCCCCGGCCGGTATCAGCACCGCGCCCGCCGGTTCCAGCTGCTCCACGTATATGCGGCACTTCCCGCACTTGCCCTCGCCGTTGCAGGGCGATTCGATCCTGATCCCCGCCCGGCGGGCCGCCTCGAGTATGGTGGTGCCCGCAGGCACGTCGAGGACGACGTTCTTTCCTACAAAGCTGACCCTGCTCATCCGGCGGCACCGAAGGGCCCGGCGTCCTTCACCGTCCCCGTGAAGGCGCGCAGGTTCTCTATGCTCGACGAGGTGGACAGGCCGCAGGCCGGCGCGGCTATGTCGATGCTGCCGCCCGCTATGCCGGCCGCCTTTTCCGCGACGGCGGAGGGGCTGGCAAACTCCAGCGTGTAGGTGCTCAGATTACCCATCGTGACAATCTGGGGGAAATCCGCCTTGAGCTTTTTCAGGCTGACCATGGCGTCGGCGCTTATCGCGTCGGCCCTGAACGAGGGGATAAGCCGCCATACGGAACCCATATTCCCGCATATGTGCACTATGGCCCTGCCGCCCGCATCATGTATGGCGTCCACGACGCGGTTGATGTAATGGACGGCGTACTCATCAAAGAGCCTGGGGCCCAGGATCTCGCCCGTGGCCGTCGGGTCCGCTATGGAGACGGCGTAGACGCCGCTTTCGAGCAGGCCCTTCGCGTACTCTATCAGGAAGTCCGTGACGTAGCTCATGACCCTGTGCGCGTTCGCGCCGTCCTTGCGCAGCTCCTTCAGAAAGACCATGGGATCGACGATGGAGGCGGCCGTGCTTACCGGGCCCGATATGCTGCCGATCACCGGCACGTCGCCGTCCTTGCCGCTGAGCCTGGCGGCGGCGTTCCAAAGCGTCTCCACCCGGCCGCCCCGCAGCGCGGCCGGTATGTCGCGGTATTCGACCTCCCGCACGGAGCCGAAGGCCTCGGCCCGTATCTTGGGCTCGCAGGAGAGCGAGCCGAGATCCACCTCGCTGCCCAGGGCCCCCGGCTCGATGGTCATGCAGAAGGGCACGCCCAGGTTCTCAAAGCCCGTCAGTCGGCGTATGTCTTCCGCCAGCAGGCTCATAAGCAGGTCGTCCGAGTGGGCGTCGGGCAGGACATGCCCTGTCTCCGTCATGACGTCCACTATCGCGGCGTTCATCATGCCGCCGGGGCATATGACGGGCTTCCTGTCCACAGGCTTCCCGTCGAAGGCCCGCGACAGCCTTTCCTTCTCGCTCAGATCGTTCATTGCTTCACCACGCCTCCATATTTTCAGGCCAGCGACTCGAAGTCGATGGGGCAGCTTGCGTACTTCCTCAAAGCGGCATACAGTATGTCGAAATTCTCGACGGGGCTCGCCAGGGGCGGGGAATCGCCGAAACCTGGTATGGGCGGCGTCTTCGCCCTTGCCGAGCTTCGGATGCTCCGCTTCACGTCCTCCTCGATGTCGGCGGGGCTGCCGATCAGCATGGTCATCGGGGCTATGTTCCCCATAAGATGCACCCTGTCGCCGACCCTGCGGCTCGCGTCGGCAAAATCGATGGAATCGTCGATGTTCATGGCCTTGGCGCCCGTGTCGGCCATCTCCTCCCACAGCTTTGTCGTGTTGCCGCACATATGCAGCATATGGTCGTTATGCGGCAGGGCCTCCTGCAGGGCCTTCATCACCCTCGCCTGATAGGGCTTGGCAAACGTCTTGTACTGATCCAGCCTGAGCATGCTGCCCGAGGCCACGGGGTCCGGCACCCAGGTCATGACGTCCATGCCTTTCAGCGCCGATATGGCCTGGACGGTCAGATCCGTGATCTTGCCCACCAGCAGATGCACGTAGCCGGGATCGCGGATCAGCTTCTTAAGGAACCTGTCCGTGCCTATCGACGTGGCCGCCGTGGTAAAGGGCATGGGTATGAGCAGCGCGATCTCCGCCTTGTCCGGCACGCCGAGCCTGTCCTGCAGCTCCTCCAGCATCTGCCATGAGGGGCGGACCTGGGGATTCGTCCTCGGGTCCTCTATGGCCCAGGACTCGATCTCCTTCTCGGACGGGTCGATGGTCTTTACGACCGTCGGGTAGCCGTCCTCCTCAAGGTGCTCGCGCTTCACGCCCAGATCCAGCCCCAGATTGAAGACCGTCTCGACCACGTCCAGCTCCCAGCGCTCGTGCGCGGCGAGGATCGCCCTCACCTGCCTGGACGGATCGAGGTGGTAGTCCCTCAGCTTGTCCCCCGTCAGCCGGGAACAGTAGTCCTGCGGGAAGCACCACGTGGGCAGCCTGTCTATGTCCCGGCCGGCGTGGAACGCCTTTTTCCTCTCTTTGGGGCGCATGTCGTCAATCATATCCGTATCCTTTCGATCAGGTCCCGAGACGGGCAAAAATGGCGTGGTTCTGCTATAGCAGGTTCCGAAATGGGCAAAAATGGCGTGGCCGTGCTACAACAACTTCAATCGGGGCTATTCGGGCGCCGCGTCAGTTTTGTCCAGATCGGGTTCTGGGGGCGATTTTTGGTCCGGAGCGTACAATCAAGCGTGAAACTGCGTTTCCCGCTTCCGCTAGGGGGCTCATCGCCCCCTTCGGCGGCCGCCTGCGCGGCCTGAGCACCCCCAGAACGGGAAGGGGGATTCCCCCTTCCATCCCCCGATCGCGTCGCGGCACAGGGCGCCGTGACGCGATCAGGTACGTGAGGAACCGAAAATCGGAACCAGGTTCCGAAATGGGCAAAAATGGCGTGGCGCCCGGATAGGCTACATTACCATTGTATAGCGTCTTTTTGCCACTTAAGCAGCTTCGCGTTCAGCCTAAAAAGCAGCGTTATAACGCCCGAAAACAGTATGAGTATGATGATTATGCCCGCGTAGACCTTGTCGTACTCGCCCCAGGCGGTCGCTAGGTTGATGAAGTAGCCGAGCCCCGCCTTGACCCCGAGCATCTCCGCGCTTATCAGGGCTATGCAGGAGATCGTCATGCCCATGAAGGCCCCCATGAACAGATTCGGGACGGCCGACGGCAGGGCAACGTGGAACAGCAGATAGCGCTCGTCCGCGCCGAGCGTGCGCGCCACCTCGTAATAGGAGCTTGGCACGCTCAGGATGCCCGTCACCGTCATGAGCGTCGCGGGGAACCAGACGCCGAACGCTATGACAAACACGCTGCCGGCGAACAGGCTCGGCATTATGACTATGACCAGGGGAAGCCAGACCACCGTCGGGATCGGGCCTATCATCTTCACTATGGGCATTATCCAGAAGCGGGCCTTGGGGAACCAGCCCGCGAACACCCCCGTGATGAAGCCCGCGACCAGGCCGAACGCGTAGCCCATAAAGAGCAGGCGCATCGAATGGAGCATATGTATCACTATCTCGATCCCGCCCGAGGCGAAAACGCTGATGATGCGCGTCGCGTCCTGGAAGAAGGGGCCGGGCAGCACGTGCGCCTTCATGGTCAGGATGTCCCAGACCATGACGCCGATCAGGAAGGCAAAGAGCCTCGGCGCGGCCTCGAGCTGCTTCGCGTACTTCACGGGGCTCAGCCTGCGGCGTATCAGCCAGGAGGCCGTGTAGTACACGAGCACGGCCGCGATCACCGCGAAAAGCACGTGGCTCTTTCTCATTATGGAGTCGTCCGGCACGAGATAGTAGTTGGCGATCAGCGCCGCCCCGCCTATATACGGCAGCAGCAGCCTAACAAAGGCTTTCAAGGCATGCACCTCCAAAATACCGCTTGTTCAAGAACCTGGGGCAAAAATGGCGCGCCCGCCAGGCAGCAAACTTCTAGTGTCCTGCGTCACCTAAAACTTTATAAACGCCGATCTTTTTTCCGCCAGGCTGCGTTGCAAAGCCTCGCCGAACCTTCGGGTTCGCCTACGTTTTGCGCCTTGCCTGACGAA
>JAISXZ010000167.1 GCA_031270275.1 Eubacteriales Family XIII. Incertae Sedis bacterium
TGTCGGCGTACTTGCCCATTATGCGGTCGTAGCCCTTGCCCCGCACATCGTCCTCGTCGAACCTGAGCATCTCCATGGCGGCGGGGTTGGCGTGCATGATGCCGCCGGAAAGGTCTATGGCTATCAGGCCGTCCGCCATGTTCTTCAGTATGGCCTCGAGCTTGTTCTTCTCGCTCGAGACCTCCGACAGCGTCCTGTCGAGCTCCTTGCGGAGCAGGTTGAACATCTCGGCAAGCCGGCCTATCTCGTCGTCGGACTTTACGCTCACCTCCTGGCTGAAATCGCCCAAGGCCATCTTCTTGGCCTTTTCCGTCACGTCGTTTATGGGGACCGTGATGCTGCGGGCTATCAGAAAGCCCAGCACCACCGTTATGGCGAGGGCCAGGGCCATCGCGCGCACGAATATCAGCTTCGACTCGTCTATGGCCGCCTGTATGCTCGTCATGTCCGTGCGGAAATAGAGCACGCCGACGATGCCGCCCTCGCGGCTGTCTATGGGGAAGGCGAGGTTCTTGGCCGGTATCTCCCTGTCGTCGCGGGAATAGGCCGAGTCGAACTCCCCGTATTCCGCGTATCTGCCGCTCAGCGCGTTGAATATCAGGGTCTCCTCCAGGATGCCGTGGGCGCTGCGCCCCTTGTGCTCGTTCGTGGCGGCCACTATGTTCCAGCCGTCGTCGATGACGAATATCTCGTTCTGGAGCGTCCTCGACCAGGCGTCTACGCTCGTCTGTATCTCGTCCTGGTGGCCGGAAAGGCTGCCGTACGCCTCGAGGGAGGTCAGTATGGTCGTCTCGCTTACGGTTTTCCTGAGATTTGAGCTTATCGACGCGTCGTAATACGCCTCGAGCTGGCTCATGATGAAGACGCCTATTATGCTGGTCGCTATAAAGACGAGCAGAAGATAGATAAACACTATCTTCCAGCGCATGCTGCTCCATCTGCTTCCGGCCCTAGCCGCCATGTAGCCGTTACCGTTCACGCCCTCCGCCAATTTTGCCCGCCCCGGGACCTGCGCGACGCCTGCCCCGGACCGCGGCCTGCCGTCCGGCGGGCCATGCGCCGGCAGCGCCCCCATGCCGCCGGATTACGGCCTCCTGAAATAGTAGCCTATGCCCCGCTTGGTGATGATGTATTTCGGGTTGCTGGAATCGTCCTCGATCTTCTCGCGAAGCCGCCTGACGGTGACGTCCACCGTCCTCAGATCGCCCAGATAGTCGTAATAGCCCCAGACGTCGGTCAGCAGCTGCTCGCGCGAGAACACCTTGTTCTCCCTTTTCGCCAGATAGTGCAGAAGCTCGAACTCGCGCAGCGTCAGAACGAGCTCCTCCCCGTTCTTCAGCGCCACGTAGCGGTTCATGTCTATCGAAAGGCTGCCGAAGTCCTTTATGTTGGCCGGCCCGTCCTTCTCGCTGCCGTCGAAGTCCACCCTGCGCATGTTGGCCTTGATCCTGGCGATAAGCTCCCTCATCCCGAAGGGCTTGGTTATGTAGTCGTCGGCGCCGAGCTCCAGGCCGAGGACCTTGTCCACCTCCTCCTCCTTCGCCGTCACCATCAGTATGGGCACGGTGCTGGTCTCGCGGACCTTCTTGCAGATCTCGAAGCCGTCGATGCCCGGCAGCATAACGTCGAGCACGATCAGGTCCGGCTTGCCGTTCAGGGCCTTGTCCAGGCCGTCAAAGCCGTCCTCGGCCGTTTCCGCCTCGAAGCCCTCCTTTTTCAGGTTGAACTTTATTATGTCGGAGATCTCCCGCTCGTCTTCGATTATGAGAACCTTTTTTGCTTCCATAACGACATTCTCCCCATGGCGCCGACGGGGCCGCCATGCCAGGCCGCACGCCGTTTCCGCCCGCCTTGGATCCTGCGGGCGACGGCCGCCGGGCTACAGATAGTTCAGCGGATTCTTCGGCACGCCGTTGACGCGTATCTCAAAGTGCAGATGCGGCCCTGTGCTGCGCCCCGTGTTGCCGACATTGGCTATGTGCTGGCCCTGATAGACGCTGTCGCCCACGGACACCAGCAGCTTGCTGCAATGCCCGTACAGGGTCGTGCGGTTGCCGCCGTGGTCTATCGTCACCGAGTAGCCGTAGGCGCCGTTCCAGCCGGCGAAGATGACCTTGCCGCCGTCGGCCGCGCGTATCGGGGTGCCTGTCGAGGCGGCCAGGTCGATGCCCGTGTGCATGCGCCCCCATCGCGTGCCGAAGCGAGACGACAGCTTGCCGCGCGTGGGGTACTCGAAGTAGCCGAGGCCGATGAGCGGCGGGACCTCCTTGGTCCCCACGAGCATGATCTGGGTGGACGGGGCCGAGATCGCCGACGAGGACAGCTCCGTCTTCGAGGTCTCGACGCCGTTCTGCTTCGTTATCTCGGCCGTAACCAGGCGCTCGCCGTTGACGCCGGCCAGCTTTATGGTCTGCTCGCCCTGGAACATGGCGGAGGTGTTCTCGTACACTATGTCGAAGGGCACGGGCTCCGCGTAGGTGGCGACCTCCGTGGTCTCGACGGTCAGCAGCGGCACCACGCGCTCGAGCTTTATCTCCTGCCCTATCTGCATCCTCTCCGGCACGACCTCGGGGTTGAGCGCCATCAGGTCCGCCGTGCGCATGCCGTAGACCTGCGCTATGCCGGACAGGGTCTCGCCCTTCTCGACCGGATGTATCCTCTGCTCGACGGCGCCGGTCATCACGTAGTCGAAGACCTCGTCGGGCTTTTCAAGCCTTGCCAGCTTGGTATCGACCGCCTTTATCTCGACGCTTTCGGCAAAGCCGGAGCCTAGGTACCCAGCCCCGCCGTCCCCCATGAACTGCTGCTTCACCCGTTCAAGCAGGTCCTTCGCCGCAGCCTCGCTGTCCAGGATCGCGAGCCTCTTGCCGTCCGCGACGATCACGTAGCCCCTGACCTTCATGTCCTTCATGTAGGTCAGGCGGTTCAGCACGTCCTCGCGGCTGTCCATCGCCTCGCCCGAAATCACTATGCGGCTGAAGCTTATGTCCCGATCCGCGTCTATGCCTATCTCCGCGCCGTATGCCTCCGACAGCTTTTCGCCGACCAGCCCGACCGTGCCGTACACCACGGCCCTGTCCTTCACGAAGCCCAGCTGCTTGCCGTTGTACATATACGCGTAGCCGGTGTAGTGGCTTACGGCTGCGGCCAGGAACAGGGCCGCCGCCGTGCAGCAGGCAAAGCTCGCGATCAGCTGCCTCCTGTAAAGCAGCATGAAGGCCGCGACGGCCCTGCCGGCGCGCGCGAGGCCGTTTCCCGCCACGCGGGGCGCGCCCACGCAGGCCGCAAGCGCCCTGTGCGAGAGATCCGCCGCCTTCGGCCCCGCGGACGCCAGGGCCGCTGACGAAAACGCGCCGGCCCGTTCAAGCGCGGGCCGCAGCGCGGCCCAGGCCGGGCGCAAAGCCTCGCGCAGGGCGCAGAGGCCGGGCCGCAGCGCGGCCCAGGCCGGGCGCAGGGCCTCGCGCAGGGCGCAAACGGCGGGCCGCAGGGGCCGCCCGAGCGTTTCAAAAAACAAAAAGACCCGATCCATAGCCTCGTCCACCGCCATGCTGACCGGGAGGCTCTCGTCGTCCTCGCGCGAAAACGCGGCAAGCCGGGCCGCGAAAAGCCCCCTTGCCCCGTCCGCCAGCGCCGATACGCGGCGCCTCGCACGAGCCGCGCAGGCCATGCAGGCCCCGCGCGTCCTATCCAGCAATCTTCTGTAATACGCCATAGCGCCTCTCTCGCAACCAAGGCAGCGCACAGGGGACGCCGATCTTTCGCCCTGCCTCGGCAACAACCCTCGCCCTGCCAGCCAGCGGGCCCGCGTTTCCTTGATTATACTACACAGCCGCGCCCATTTCAAGCTATTTCAGACAGGCCCGGCCAATTTCGCCGCGCCCGGCGCCGGGCGGGCTGCCGCGTCCTCCGCCTGGAGCTCCGCCAGGCGAAGCTCGAAGCAGGCGCAGCGCGCGCCGTCGTCGCGCACGCCAGTGTCCCTGCATTCCCCGCAGGTGTGCGACAGGTCCGTGTAGCCTGGGGCAAAGCCGTTTTCCCCCATAAGCGCGGCCCTCTCCGCCTGCAGCAGCGCAAGCTCCTCCCGCAGCCGCGCGACGCCGCCGGCCGCGCCCGAAAGCATGGCCTTGGATATGTCCCTGCCGCGCTGCCGTATGGCCTCGTCTATCGCCCTTACGCCGGGCGCGCGCCCGTACACCTCCGCCAGCCGCTCCTCGGCCTCGCGCTCATGCCTGTCCCGAAGCTCGTCGTAGCGGCGGAAGACCCTGGACAGCTGCCTCTTGCCGGAGCCCTTGCCGCCGATGGCCCCCCCCTCGCTTTCCTTCGCCCACGAGGACAGCACCGTATCCACGTACTTTATGTTCGGGTTTGAAATGCCCGCCGTCTTCTTGCAGGCGTCGAGCACGGTCCCGATACCCATGCCTAGGCCGTCGAACCAGCCGTCGATCAGGCGCCTTTCCTCCTCGGTGGCGCCGCGCGACATGCCCAGCGCCTTCATGACACGCTTGTACATGCCGTGCCTCTGGTCGCATTCCTCCAGATGGGCGACGACCTCGTCCACCGTGCGCAGGCCCTTTTCCGTCCACGAGCGGACTATCCTGCCCACGTAGCCCGTCCTGCGCGCGCCCCTGCCATAGGCAGGCTTGCCCGCCGCGTGGCGGAACGCGAAGCTTATCACGTGCGGGTCGGCCCCAAGCTCCGCCGTCCAGGACGCTATGTCGCGCATGTCCTCGGGCGTCAGGGGGCTGCCCGCGATGCCCTCGACCTCCCTGAAAAGCGCCTGCACCGCCTCGTCCGCCAGCAGGCCCTTAAGCCTGTCGGGCAGCCCGGCCCCACGCCCGCCCTTGCCGGCCTTGAGCCCCTTGCGCATGCCGTAGGCCAGGCTTTTCAGATCCAGGAACTCGACGTCGTAGCGCAGCCTGTCCGACGCGTCCCCGTGGCGCTTCCTGACAACGCCCCTGCCCTCCCAGTAGGTCCACGCCTTGAGCACGTCCTCGATGTCCATGCCGAGATACCTCGCGATCTCGCCGTTGGACATGAACACGCCGAGCTCCGCGTACATGAGCGCGAAAAGGTAGACCTTCACGTGCTCCCCCGGCGCATCGACCATCATCTCGTTTATGAAGATGTTCTCGACGTGGGTGTCCCTGAGATAGTATTCTGTTGTCCTCTCCCTGTTGAAGTTCATATGCTGTCACTTGTCGTCGCCGCTGCGCGGCTGTTCAAACTGGCCTGCCCAATCCGAAGCGCGGGGCGCGCCCGGATCGTTTGACGCCGTTCAGCCGTGGCGCCGCCGCCCGGCTACGCGAACACCTCGCTGCGCACTATGGTCTGCTCCCTGTCCGGCCCCACCGAGACGATCTTCACCGGGACGCCCGTTATCCCCTCCACAGCCCGCACGTAGCCCTTCGCGTTCTCCGGCAGCCCGTCGAAGTCCCTGCACCCGGAGATGTCGCTTTTCCAGCCGGGAAGGACCTCGTATTCCGGCTCGCACTCGGCGAGCGCGTCGACGCTTGCGGGGAAGCCCTCGATCCTCTTTCCCCGCCGGACGTAGCCCTTGCACAGCCGCAGCTCGTCGAAGCCGCCGAGCACGTCGAGGAGGGTCAGAGCCAGCCCCGAGGTGTTGTTTGCCCTGGCGGAGTACCTGACGACCACGCCGTCGAACCAGCCGCACCGCCTCGGCCTCCCGGTCGTGGCGCCGTACTCGTGCCCGATCTCGCGTATCCTGTCGCCGGTCCCGTCCGCAAGCTCCGTTACGAAGGGCCCCTTGCCGACGCGCGTGGTGTACGCCTTGGTGACGCCGATGACCTCGCCTATGAGCCCGGCGCCTATGCCCGCGCCTGTCGCAAAGCCGCCCGAGACCGGATGCGAGCTTGTCACGTAGGGATAGGTGCCGAGGTCGATGTCGAGCATGGAGCCCTGCGCGCCCTCGAAAAGGACCTTCCTGCCGGCCATGAGCGCCTCATGGACCAGAAGGCCCGTGTCGCGGACAAAGGGCCGCAGCCTCTCCGCGTACCCTAGGTACTGCCCCACGATCCCCTCGCCGTCCAGGGGCGGCGCCCCGAAAAGCCTCTCCATCACGAGGTTTTTGCGCTCTATCTGGGCCTCAAGCCTGCTGCGGAAGGAGGACGCGTCCTCCATGTCGCACACCCTGAGCCCGCTTCTCTCTATCTTGTCCATGTAGGCGGGGCCTATGCCCTTGCCCGTCGTGCCTATGTCGCCCTCACCCCTGGCCTTCTCGTAGAGCCCATCGAGCAGCCTGTGGTAGGGGAAGACGAGATGGGCCCTGTCGCTCACGAAGACGGCGCCGAGCGGGATGCCCTCGCTTTCGAGGGCGTCCATCTCCGCGAAGAAACCCTCCGGATCGAAGACGACCCCGTTGCCCACGATGTTCACCGTGTTCTCGTTGAGCACCCCGGACGGTATGAGGTGCAGCGCGTGCTTCCTGCCGTTTACGGCCACGGTATGGCCGGCGTTGCTGCCGCCCTGGCTCCTGACCACCATATCCGCCTTCCCCGCCAGATAGTCGATGATCTTGCCCTTGCCCTCGTCGCCCCACTGGGAGCCTATCACTGCCAAACCAGACATTCTATTACCTCTCCCTGCTGATACCTGGCGGGCGAGCCGCCGATCCGTTTT
>JAISXZ010000233.1 GCA_031270275.1 Eubacteriales Family XIII. Incertae Sedis bacterium
GTTTGGCGGCTTGCGAGGCGCAAAACGTAGGCGAACCCGTAGGTTCGGCGAGGCTTTGCAACGAAGCAAGGCGTCAAAATAGCCGCCAAGACGCGCAATGTTTAGTCGGTGGAGCAATAACAAACGGTATCCTGAAATGGGCAAATCCATATTTGCGCGTATAATGCTCTCCGCCGGGGTTCTCATCCTGGCCATACTGCTGTGCCAGATCGTCTTCGGCTTCTTCTTTTCCCAGTCCGCCTTCATAGACTACAAAAAAAGGACGTCTGAAAGCCTGTTCTACGAGCTAAAGGCGAACTACTCGGACGACCTCGACGGGATATTCACGATCACGCGGAAGGCCGAGGAGGAAAACATCGACGTGATGGTCTTCGACGACCATACCTTCATCTACAGCAGCCGCAACCCCTCGATACCCCTCATACGCAACGCCTTCGTGCGCATAAGCCCGTCGATCCTGCCCCTGTTCGTGGAAAGGCCCAAGGCCGTGCCGCTGTCGGCGGAAGGCATGGGGGGAGGGCCGCCGGTCGGGAACGGCGAGATGCTCAGCCTCACCGGGCGCTTTGAATACAAGGGGCAGAACCGCTACGTCATGATGATGACGCCGATAGAGTCCATAGACACCAGCGTCCGCCTGCTGACGCGCGTCAACGTGATCATATCCTGCTTCGCGCTCATCGCGGGCCTGGCCTGCGCCTACGTCTTTTCGCGCATGTTCTCGCGGCATGTCAGGGACATGCGCGCCGTTGCGCAGCACGTCGCATCCATGCGCTTCGATCTGCGAGCGAACGAGGACATAGGCGTCACGGAGCTGAACGAGCTGTCGGCGAGCATCAACACCATGGCCGAAAGGCTGAAAGCCATGTTCGCCGACCTGAAGCATAAAAACGAGAGGCTGCGGCTCGACATCGACCAGCAGCTGCGGCTCGACAAGATGCGCCGGGAATTCGTCGCCAACGTCTCCCATGAGCTGAAGACCCCGCTCTGCCTGCTCCAGCTCTACAGCGAGAACCTGAAAAGCGGCCTCGACTCCATCGACAGGGACTTCTACTGCGACACCATAATAGACGAGGTCAAAAAGCTTGACGAGATGGCGAAAAGCCTGCTCGACGTCGCGTCCATCGAAAACGGGCTGTCGAGCATGAAGCTCTCCCGCCTGGATCTCTCGGGCTTCTGCGGGAAGCTCCTTTCGGAGACGGAGGTGGTGTTCAGGGAGATCCGGCTGGACGTCTCCGTGGAGGACGGGCTGTATGTCGATGGCGACGCGCACTACATAGAGCAGGCAATGAAGAACTACATCATGAACGCCGTGTCGCATACGGCTGCGGGGGGGCGCGTTTCCATCGCGCTGCGCGGCGAGGGCGGGGACGCCCTGTTCTCGGTCTTCAACGAGGGCAGGCCCATCAGCGACGGCGACGCGGAGAGGGTCTGGGAGAGCTTCTACAAGACGGACAGGGCGCGGGCGCGCGAGGAGGAAAGCCACGCCGGCCTGGGCCTGTACATAGTCAAGACCGTGATAAACGCCCATGGCGGCGAGTTCGGGCTTGAAAACCGCGACGGCGGGGTCTGTTTCTGGTTCTCGCTGCCTCTGGCCGGAGCTTCTTCCGCCGTCCTCCCGGCCCCGCAGCCGGCGGCGTCCGCCAACTGAATAGCCGCCAAATTTTCTCAAAGAACCTCACAGGAATATCACAGATTCACGGTAGAATCCCATTATAGGCAGGGCGGATGCGGCGGGGTTCGGGAGCCGCCAGCCGCTGGACAACAGCCTGCAGCGATAGTCCGCAATGGCCGCAATGGAGGAAAAAATGGCAAACACAGCATCAGCGTCCCCCGCCAGGAAAAGGAAACGCGCCCTTGTCGCCCTCATCTGCGTCGTCGTCGCGGCGGCCCTCGTCTTCGCTTCAAGGGGACTGCTGTTCGAGGAGGCTTCCGCGTCCGAATACACCGAGTACACAGTCGCGCGGGGCGACATAACCGTATCGCTCAGCGGCTCCGGGACCGTGCAGCCGAACGCCCAGTACGAGGTGGTCTCCGTGGTCGGCGGGGACGTGGAGAGCGACACCTTCAGCGAGGGGGACCAGGTCCAGAAGGGGGATCTGCTGTACAGCATGGACTCGTCCGAAATGGCCGACACCCTCGAACGGGCCAATCTGTCCTTCGAGAAGGCGCGCATCTCCTATGAAAGGGCCGTCGAGTCGTATTCGGGCCTGAACGTGACGGCGCCTATCCCCGGCAGGGTCACGGAGCTTTACGTGCAGAAGGGCGACAGCGTGAGCAACGGGGGCAGGATCGCCAAGCTTGTCGATACCGGCGTCATGACCGCGAGGATAGCCTTCGGCGCAGAGGACGCCGCGTCCCTCTACGTGGGGCAGCCCGCGACGGTCACCGTCGAAAACAGCTTCGAGACGCTCGAGGGGCATGTATCGCGGGTCTACGGCTCCACCCGGCTGCTGGACGGCTACATATCGGTGAGCGACGTGGACATCTCGGTGGACAATCCGGGGATGCTGTCGCAGGGCGTCTGGGTGACGGCCGATGTCGGCGGCATAGCCTGCTACGAGGGCGGGGCGCTTGAAGGCGGCGCCGAGAGGATAGTCACAGCCCAGGCCGGGGGCATAGTCGAGAAGCTGCATGTGCTGCAGGGCGAGGAGATAGGCGCCGGCGCCCCCATAGCCGACATCTTCAGCGACTCGGCCCAGGACAGCCTGCGGGACAGCGACATATCCCTGCGCGAGGCCGAGCTGTCGTGGGAAAGCGCATCGAAGCAGTTTGACGACTACGCGATAACCGCGCCCATCTCGGGCTCCGTGATATCCAAGTCCGTGAAGGCCGGCGACACCCTTGAATCGGGCACCAAGACCGTCATGGCCGTCATAGCCGACATGTCCATCATGAGCTTCACGATAGACATCGACGAGCTCGACATAGCCAAGGTCTCGGAGGGGCAGGAGGTCTCGATAAGCGTGGACGCGCTCTCGGGGCAGACCTTTACGGGAAAGGTTGACAACGTGGGCATACTCGGGGCCTCCTCCAACGGGGTCACAACCTATCCGACGAGAATCGTGTTCGACCAGGCGGAGGGGCTGTGGCCGGGCATGAACGCCACGGCGACGATAGTGCTGGATTCCGTCTCCGACGTCCTTATGATACCCGTTTCCGCCGTCAGCAGGGGCAACATGGCGCTGGTGAAGGGCGGGACGGCGGCCTCCGCCGCCTCCGAGGGGGCGGATACGGGCGAGGGCGGCCTCGACGCGGGCGTTTCCGACGGGGCCGATGCCCCCGCGGGCGCGGGCGGCGCCTTCCCCGGCGGGGACGAGGCCGTTTCGGGCGGCGCGTTCCGGGGCGAGGGCGGGGCCGTTTCGGGCGGCGCGTTCCGCAGCGGGGACAGGGCCGTTTCGGGCGGCGCGTTCCGGGGCGAAGGCGGGGCCGTTTCGGGCGGCGCGCTCCGCAGTCCGGGCGAGGCCGGCGGGCCGCCCCAGACGCGGGCCAGCGGGGCCGCCATGGATGCCTGGGGCGCGGAGGCGGAGGCCGGCGCCGGGGCCCCGTCCGCAGCCCAGGAGGCCGGCGCGGCGCCCGGCTACGGGACCGCCGCGTCCGTGCCCGACGGAGCCCCTGCCGGAAGCGCCTACGCCAGCCTCGTGCTGGGCATAAACAACGAGAGCTTCATAGAGGTGAAGAGCGGGCTTGCCGAGGGCGACGTCGTGCTGGTGCCTATGGGTTCCGAAAACGCGCTCCAGCAGAACAGCTCCTTCATGATGCCAGGCATGGGGGGAGGGCCGGGCATGGGCGGCGGCACGGTGAGGATACAGCAGGGGCCGCCCGGCGGGGGGGGCGGCGGCGCCGGCAGCGGAGGCCCGGGCGGATGACGGGCGGGCGAAAGAGCGCCGAGGGCCAGCCGCTGATACGCCTTAGGGACATCCACAAGGTATACCCTATGGGCGACGACGAGCTGCACGCCCTCGACGGCGTAAGCCTTGAAATCGAGAAGAATGACTTCGTCGCGATAATAGGGCAGTCGGGCTCTGGCAAGTCCACCTGCATGAACATCATCGGCTGCCTCGACGTGCCTACCAGCGGCGAGTATTTCCTCGAGGGGCGCGACGTCAGCCGCATGGACGAGGACGAGCAGGCGGCCGCGCGCAACAGGACCCTGGGCTTCATATTCCAGCAGTACAACCTGATACCCAAGCTCACGGCGCTGGAAAACGTAGAGCTGCCGCTGATATACAGGGGCCTGCACGAGAGGGAGAGGCGGGAGCTTGCGCGGCAGTCCCTGGAGAGGGTGGGCCTGGGCGAGAAGGCGCGGAACCTGCCCTCCCAGCTTTCGGGCGGCCAGCAGCAGCGGGTGTCCATAGCGCGGGCCCTCGTGGGGAATCCCTCGATAATACTGGCCGACGAGCCCACCGGCGCCCTGGACAGCAGGACCGGCGCCGAGGTGCTCGACTTTCTCGCCCGGCTCAACGAGGAAGGGAACACGGTGATCCTCATAACCCACGACATGGGCGTGGCGGGGAGGGCGAGGCGGGTCGTGAGCCTGTCCGACGGCAGGATAGTGTCCGATGTCAGGGGCCGGGCCGGGGAAGGCGCGGCCGGGGCTGCGGCGGGGTGCGGGGCATGAACATAAAGCAGTCATTCAAGATGGCCGTCAAAAGCCTTCAGTCCAGCAAGATGCGCTCCTTCCTCACCATGCTTGGCATCATCATCGGCGTCGCGTCGGTGATAATACTGGTCAGCCTCGTCAACGGGCTTTCAGACGACATAACGTCGAACCTCCAGAGCGCCGGCACCAACACCATAAACGTCATGATAATCGGGCGCGGCGGCAACAGGAGCTTCGACGCCGAGGACATGGAGGCCCTGGTCGACGACAACCCCGAATACTTCACGGCCTACAGCCCCGGGGTGAGCGCGCAGATAACGGCGAAGAACGGGACGGTCTCCGTCGATACGAGCGCGACGGCCGTCGGGGAGGCATACGCGGGCATACAGGGGCTCGAGGTGGAGGCGGGGCGCTTCATAGGCTATATAGACGTCGAGCGCATGCAGAAGGTCTGCGTGATAGGCTCCTACATAGCCGAGGAGCTTTTCGACGGCGCCGTCTACGAGGGCTCGACGGTCAAGATAAACGGTGCCTCGTTCACGGTCATAGGGGTGATGGAGGAGACGGCCGACTCCGTGCAGGGCTCGTCGGACGACGTGATATACCTTCCCTGGACGACGGGGACGCGGCTCGCGGGCAACGCGTCGATCGGCAGATGGTCCCTGCAGGCAAGGGACGTGAAGGACATAGACCGCGCCATAGAGGTGGCGGAGCAGAAGCTCTTTCTGATATTCGGCAGCGAGGACTCCTACCGCGTCTCCAGCATGTCGCAGATGATAGAGATGCTGAACGAGATAACGGGCACGATGGCCTTGGTGCTGGTGGGCATAGCGGGCATATCCCTCGTCGTGGGCGGCATAGGGATAATGAACATCATGCTGGTATCGGTGACGGAGAGGACGCGGGAGATAGGCATACGCAAGGCGCTCGGCGCACGGCGGCGGGCCATAATGAGCCAGTTCGTCATAGAGGCGGCGTCCACGAGCGCCGCTGGCGGGGTGATAGGCATAATCGTCGGCGTGGCCCTCGCCTTTGTGGCGGGCAGGATACTGGATATGACCGTCGTCCCCTCGTTCTCCGCCGTGCTCATAGCCTTCGGCGTGTCCGTCGCCATAGGCATGATATTCGGCTACTATCCTGCGGGGAAGGCGGCCAAGCTGAACCCGATAGACGCGCTAAGGTACGAATAGGGGCCTGGACGGAACTGAGTGGCGGCATGAATGGCCAACGGAGGGCTGAAATGGAAAAATCCTGTATACGCGGGGACAGGCGCCTGATCGGGCGCACGGCGGCGGTTTTGGCCGCCGCGCTGCTGCTTTTCGGCGCGCAGGCGTGGCCGGGGCCCGCAGATGTTTTCGCGGCGGACAGCGCGGCCGAGGCGGCGGCCGGGATCCTGTCCGGCATAGGCGTGATGAGCCCGGACAGCGACGGGGGCTACGGCCTGGACCGGACGGTGACGCGCGCCGAGTTTGCGAAGATGCTGGTCATGGCCTCGCCCGACAGGGACATAGCCTCGGCCGTGTCCGCGTCGGTGTTCAAGGACGTCCCCTCATCGCACTGGGCGGCGCGCTACATCAAGCCGGCCGTAGCCGCCGGCCTGATGTCCGGCTACAGCGACGGCTGCTTCCGGCCCTCCGAACCCGTCACCATAGAGCAGGCGGCCAACAGCGCGCTTAAGATGCTGGGCTACAGCTCCGCCGATTTTCGGGGGGGCTTCCCGCATGCCCAGATGAGCGTGTTCAGGAACAGCGGCCTGTCCTCCGGCGTGTCCGGCGACGTGGGCAGCCTGGTGAGCAGGGGCGACGCCGCCAAGATTGTCTACAACCTTCTCAACACCAAGACGAAGGACGGCTCGCAGAAGTATGCCGAGACCATAGGCTACAAGCTGAACGCGGCCGGCGAGATAGACTACGCCGCCGCGCTGGGCGAGAGCATGATAGGCCCGGTGACGGCGAAGGGCTCGTCGTGGAAATCGGAGGCGGGGCTTTCGGACGGGGGCTTCGTCGTGTACAGGAACGGCAAGCAGGCCGCCGCCTCGGACATAAAGCCCTACGACATAGTATACTACAACAGCGCCCGGACGACGGTATGGGTCTACGACAAGAAGATAACCGGCGTGTACGAGAGGGCGCTGCCCAGCCAGAACGACCTCAGCTCCGTGGTCGTCTCGGGCAAGGAATACGCCATCGAGTCCGCCGCCGCCTTCTCGGCGCTGTCGTCGTCCGGCAGCCTGCGCACGGGCAGCTCCGTGACCCTGCTCATAGGCAGGGGCGGGGGCGTGGCCGACGCCGTCGCGGCCAGCTCCCTGAGCGTGGACGCCGTCGTGTACGTGACCGAGACGGGCAGCAAGAGCTATATGAACGCGACGGGGCAGGAGTACAGCTCGAGCTACATAAAGGGCGTCTCGGCCTCCGGGGACGAATACGAGTACCCCGTGACCCAGAGCTGGGCGAAGAAGGGCGACATAGCGAAGATCAGCTTCTCGGGCGGCTCGATCAAGCTCTCCAAGGCAGGCGGCAGCTCCATATACGGCGAGGCCGACGCGGGGCTGCTGTCCATAGGCCAGTACAAGGCCGCCGGCGACATACGCATACTGGACGTGTACGAGGGGGCCTATGCCACCGTCTCGATGCAGCGCCTGGACGGGGCCAGGATAGACTCCGGCGACGTTCTTTACTGCGCGATTTCCGGGGGCCTGATCACCTCGCTCATCCTCAAGGATTTCACCGGCGACTGCGCGAGCTACGGCGTCGCGACCTCCGTGAAGATAGAGGGCGGGACATCCACGAGCGGCGGCGGCATATCGAGTTCAAGCGGCGAATACACATGGCTCATAGACGGGGCCTCGTCCTCCTTATCGACGCAGAGCGGCACATACAGGATAAGCGCGGGCCCTGTCATGCTGAAGGGCGCCGCCTCCAGGCCGGACGCCGTCTACAACCTCAAGAGGCTCGAGGCCAAGGTGGGAACCTTTTCCGAGACGGGGCTTTCCTGCGACGGCGATGTCGCGGACTGGCTGGTGTCCGAGAAGGTGGGCGTGTATACGGCCGGCGCGTCGGGGCAGTACGCCCATTCGACCATGGACGAGGCCCTTGCCGCGTTTGAGCGCGGGGAGGAAGTGGATTTTTATTACGATGATCTGCCGGTGAGCGGGGGCCAGATCCGCGTAATACTGATAAGATACTAGCCATGGCCCCACGCCATTTTTGCCCATTCCGGAACCTAGGTGCGATTCCCGGTTCCTCACGTACCAGTAAGTACGCTCCGGACCGGGAATCGCCCCTAGAACCCGGCCTGAACAAAACTGGCGCGGGACCCTGGCTAGTTCCATCTGAGCAGGATACTAGCCGGGCCCCCACAACATTCAGTAGGCCAGCAGGGCGTCTATGAGCGCCACGGCCGCCTCGTACTCGAACATGAGGATGCGCTGCTCTATGTCCATGACCAGGCCCCTGGTCTTTGCGTCGAGCGGCAGATCCGCGTAGCTGGCGATCATGTCGTTGACGGCCCCTATGTCCATGCCGAGCAGGGCCTCCTTCAGGCGCCCGATGCCAAGTGCCTCCGGCCCCATCTCGCTCTGGTCCCCCGGCATGGCGTTCTTAAGGGCCGTGTCCACGCGGCGGGCCAGGGCGCAGAGATCCGAGACGAAGGCTTCCGTCTGGTCCCTGACGACCGCGGCGTCCCCGTTCAGGCCGGCGGTCTCCAGGCCCTCCGCGAAAAGCGCGATCTCCCGCGCGCCTATGCTGGCCGACGCCCCCTTTATGCCATGTACGAGCGTGGCGTAAAGCTTGAAGTCCCCGCCCTCCGCGCTTTTGACTATTGCCTCCGCCTTCTCGTCTACGTCGCGGCAGAAGGACGCGAGCACGTTCTTGTACAGGGCGGCCGACCCGCCGGCATTGGCGATGCCGCGCTCGGCGTCCACGCCCTGTATGGGGGGGAAGCCCCCCTCCGCGCCGTCGTCGTCCGCGCTGTCGTCGGCTGCGCCGTCGTTCGACCCGCCCGCGGCCGCCCGCAGCTGCTTTTCCTTGGGGATCCACAGCCTGAGCATGCCGTCGAGCCTCGCCACGTTTATGGGCTTTTCGAGGAAGTCGTCCGCCCCGCCCTGCAGGAACATCTCCCTGCGCCCCAGGACGGTGTTCGCCGTCAGCATGACGATGGGCGTCTTGGCGTAGAGTCCGTCCGCCTCGCCGCGTATGGCCTCTATGGTCTCCACGCCGTCCATGTCCGGCATCATGTAGTCCATGAATATGAGATCGTAGGGCTTTTTCACGCGCCTCAGCGTCTCGAGGGCCTCCGCGCCGCCGCGCGCGCAGTCCACCGAAAGCCCGTAGCGCAGCAGAAGCCCCTTCGCCACATCGAGGTTGGAGCTCACGTCGTCCACCACCAGCACCCTGCCCTCGGGCATGGACAGCCCCGCGCTGTAGACATTGGCGCGATGGTGTTTCGCGTGGCGGAACTCCCTCAGCTCGTTCAGCGTCTCCGCGCCTATGGGCGTCGGGTCCGTCACGCGCTGCCGTATCTCGGCGACGAACACGGAGCCGCTGCCGTACTCGCTGCTGACGCCTATCGTCCCGCCCATCAGCTCCACGAGGCATTTGCAGATTGCCAGCCCCAGGCCGCTGCCCTCCATCTTCTGGTTGGGGCGGGCTTCGAGCTGGCTGTAGCTCTTGAAAAGCTCGCCCATGTCCTTTTCCCTGATGCCCCTGCCCGTGTCGCTGACGGTGAAGCGCACGAGGGCGCCACCGTCGTCGTCGCGCTCGCAGGCGACCTTCAGCGCCACGACGCCCTTCTTGGTGAACTTGAACGCGTTGGACAGGAGGTTGTTCAGTATCTGCTTCACGCGCGTCTCGTCCCCGAAAAGCCGGGACGGCAGGCCCTCGTCGCCCTCGAAGCAGAAGGTGATCGGCTTGGAGCCTATCGCGACCATGTTAAGGTCGATCACGTCGCCCAGCATGTCGGCGAAGCTGTAGTCCCTCTCCGAGAGCTCGAAACTCCCCGACCTTATCTTCGAGATGTCGAGCACGTCGTTTATCAGCTCGAGCAGGATGCGCCCCGCCGAGTATATCTTGTTCAGGTTCTCGCCGGTCTCGCCGGAGGGGCGCTTTTGCAGCTCCAGCTCGGAAAGGCCCAGTATCGCGTTGAGCGGCGTCCTGATCTCATGGCTTACGTTGGCTATGAACTCGTCCTTGGCGGCGTTGGCGTCCTCGGCCAGGATCCTCGCCTCTATGTCGCTTATGTCGTGGTACATCATTATCGCGCCGCCGAACTCGCCCCTTTCGTCCATCAGCGGCGTCATCATGACATTGTAGGAGCGGGATTCGAGGGCGCCGCTGTCGTCCCTCACCGTGGCCCGCATCTCCATCTCGACGGGGGCCGGGCGCTCCTTCATCGCCTTGAACGCGTCCGAGAGCGTGTCCGCCTGGCCCTCGTCCACGAAGCGGCTGTACACCTCATGCAGGGTGTGGCCGCTGACAGCATCCATGCCAGGCACGCCGAACAGCCTGAGGAATATCTGCGTGCAGTAGGCGAAGCGGCTGTTGCGGTCGAGGAATAGCACGATGTTCCGGCTGTTCTGCAGCAGAAGGCTCATGTAGTTCTGCATCTTATGCTGCTCGACGCTGCGCACCGTCTCCAGGGTATCGACGACGGTGTCGAACAGCTGCACCTTCTTGATGCGCTCCTCGTACACCCCCACCTGGCGGGAGAGCTGCCTGTTCTCCCTTATGAGGTCGTAGACCATCAGGTACAGATCCTCGCCTGACATGTCCTCTATGCGCACTTCATTTTCGGCGCCGGCAATGCGGCCATGGTCCAGTAGCATCTTCTTGGTCTTCCCTCTCAATCCGGCGGTTGCCGTCCGTCGCTCACTCGGCTTCGTCAATATCGGATCCCTTGGGCCGCTCCAAAAATACGCAGGCCGTCAGGGAATAGGCGTGCGTGTGGTTGATGGGCGTCCCCTTTTCGTCCTCCAGGGGGCAGAGCTCGGCGCCCGAGTACGAGAGCTGGCAGGGCGCCTTTTGGGCGACGCCCGAAAGGCCGATCATCTCGTCGTCCGCCTGCAGCCCGAGCAGATAGCTCCTGCCTATGCATGAGTGCAGCAGCACGCCCTGGATGCCGTCGAGCGAGTCCAGGATCTCCGCCATGTCGGCCACGGTCTCCATGACGTCGCCCTTGCCTATGCGCTGCAGCGACATGGAGGCCCCTACGGGCATTTCGCTGACGAATACGGCGTGCCCCTCGGGCGTGACGCTGAACAGCACGCGTATGACCCCCTTCGTGCCCTCGTTGTAGTCCACCTTGAAGGGTATGGGGAAGGCTTTGGCCTCCCTCATGATCTCGGGCGGCATGCCCATGTCCTCCATGTATTCGAGGAAGGGCATGCCGTTGACCTGCTTCACGACGCAGCCCTCGGACTCGGTTATAACGCCCTGCTGCCCGTGCAGCCTTTCGCGCGCCGCCAGGCTCTCCACGAAGAAGCGGGGATGCAGGGCGCCGAAGGCCAGGACGAGCACGCCCGAGCCGGGATAGGCCTTGCCGTTGAATATGACGAGGCTGTTGGCGTAGTCCGGCATCTCCTCGCAGGCCAGCGCACCGAACACGGGGACGTCGCCGCCGGCGTTCGTAATGCCGTCGAGCATCAGCGAGACGCCCACCGCGGTGTTCAGCGGCAGATGGGCTATTACCAGCGCCGGCTTGCCGGGCAGGGTCTCCGCCGCGCGGCGGTAGGCGTCGCTGAGCGGTCTTCCGACGTCGTCAGGGGGCAGGGGCAGGGGATCGGACAGGGCCGTGGAAAACATGACGTCGTCGCCCGTCAGCACCGACAGGGTGAGCAGGGTCGGCCCGTACTCCCCCCTCGTCGCCCCGGATATCGTCGTGGAGCCGACGACGTCGAAGGGCAGCAGCTCGCATAGCAGGGCCAGGAAGCCCGACTCTATGTATTCATACCCGCAGTGGACTATCCCTATAGAGTTTTTCAGCAGGCTGCCCCCAAGATCCAGCTGCCCCGTCAACTCCTCTATGGCTTCGTCGGGAAAGTCTATCTCCTTGGTGCAGGCTGTAAGCATTCTGAACAACGGAAATCACCTCACTAAGCGTTTGCCGGCTAATATTTGTCGCTGCCGTAGGCGCCCGCCCCTACGAGGCGTCCCGCCGGTTCCGGACGCGCGTAGGCGGGCTCATCGTCCGGGGAAGGGGGCAGATAGATCTGCGGCGCCGCCCCACGGAGCTTGAACTGCGCTATCATGCTGCTCAGCACGCCGGACTGGCCGCTCAGCTCCTCCGAGGCGGCGGCGCTCTGCTCGGCCGTGGCGCTGTTCTGCTGCACGACCTGCGATACCTGGTCTATGCCGGAATTGATCTCCCCTATGGCCGAATACTGCCTGTCCGCGCTCTCCGCTATCTCGCCGGAGATGCGGCTGGACTCCATTATGCCGCCCACTATCTCCACGAGCGACTCGTTCGTCTCGTTCGCTATCTTCACGCCGAGGGCCGCCTTGCTGATGGAGTTCGCAATGAGCGCCTCCGTGTTCTGCGCGGCCTCCGCGCTCTTGGCGGCCAGGTTGCGCACCTCCTCCGCGACGACCGCGAAGCCTCTGCCTGCGGCGCCGGCGCGGGCCGCCTCCACGGCGGCGTTGAGCGCGAGTATGTTCGTCTGGAAGGCTATGTCGTCTATGGCCTTGATCACCTTGCTTATGTTCTGGGACGCCTCGTTGATGTCCCGCACGGCGTCCATCATCGCGCCCATCTGCTCCGAGCCGCGCTCCGCCTTGTTCTTTATGCTGTCGGACATGTCGGCGGCGCTGCGCGCGGACTGCGCCGCGTCCCTGATCGAGGATGATACCTCGGATATGGCTGCGGAGAGCTGCTGGACGGAGGCGGCCTGCTCCGTGGCGCCCTGGGCCAGGCTCTGCGCGCCGTTGGCTATCTGCTGCGAGCCGGACGACACCTGGCCCGCCGCGTTGTTTATCTCGGCGAAGATCTCGTTGAGGTTGTTGATCATGGTCAGCAGCGCGTTGCCTATCGTGTCGTCGGCGCCGAGGGTTTCCACGCGGACGGTCAGATCGCGGGCGGCCACCGTCTCCAGGGCCTCGCCGTAGCGGACTAGCTGGTCCATCATCTTGCCGAAGGCGGCAAGCGACTGCGATACCTCGTCCCTGTAGGCCGAGGCGGCCTTGGCCTTGCTCCTTTCGTC
>JAISXZ010000002.1 GCA_031270275.1 Eubacteriales Family XIII. Incertae Sedis bacterium
GCCCTGCGGCCCCTGCGGCCCCTGTGGCCGCAGCCCCTGCGGACGGAGACGCGCCCGAAAATCCGGCCCCTGCCCCTTCGGCCCAGGCCCCAGCCCCGGCCGCTCCGGCCCCGATCCCTTCGGCCCCAGCCCCGGTCGCTTCGGATCCGGTCGCTCCGGCTGCCCCTGCCCCGGCTCCCGCTCCGGCCCCGGCCCCTCCGGTCGCCCCGGCTCCGGCCCCGGCCCCTGTCGAGAGCGCGCCTGACGGCGTTCCCTACGAAAACAGCGGCGACGAGCCGCTGCCCGTGATATTGGGGGATCCGAGCTTCCTGGCGGCGGTAAGGCATGACGAGGCCAGAAGGCTTAAGAAGATACAGGTCGAGAGCGCCCTGCTCGCCGACAGGAAGAACCTCGTGAACCTCTCGGAGATACTCACGAAGGAGCTGATGCCCTCCGTCATGGAGAAGATGGACGTGTGCGACTGCCCGCTGTGCACGGCGAACGTGCTGGCGCTGACGCTGAACGCGCTGCCCGCCAGGTATGTGACCAGCGACACGGGGAAGCAGTACACGCAGCTGGAGGTATACAAGAAACAGTACGAGCTCGACGTCATGTCGGCGCTGGCCAAGGCCTGCATGCGCGTCAGGTCCGCGCCCATGCATGAACCCATAGAGGACTAGTACGGCGACAGGGGACACAAAAAAGTATGTACACGCGGGCGCCTTGCGGTATATAATAAATAAAGAGGAGAGGGAGCGTTGATAAGCAACTACGAAGAGCTGAACGACATGCACATAGACGTGCTCAGGGAGATAGGCAACATAGGGGCGGGCAACGCGGCGACGTCGCTTGGCATGATACTCAACGCTGAGGTGGACATACAGCTGCCGAAGGTCCAGATATCGGATTTCGACACGGCGGTGAACGCGCTCGGCGGGGCCGAGGCCATGACCGTGGGCGTGCTGCTGAACTTCTCCGGGGAGGCGAACGGCCTGATAATGTTCCTGCTTGGCATGGACGACGCGCAGAACATTACCAGCATACTTGTGGACGACGGCGATGACGGCGGGGAGGGGCTGAGCGAGATAAAGCGCTCCGCGATCCAGGAGATCGGGAACATACTCGGCTCCGCCTATATCAATTCCATAGCCCAGCTCACAGGGCTCAGGATCGAGGTCTCAATCCCATACATAGCCATTGACATGGCTGGCGCCCTGCTCAGCGTGCCGATAATACAGTTCGGCGCGATCGGGGACAAGGTGATGTTCATCGAGGAGGGCTTTTTCACGAGCGAGAGGAAGCTCAACAGCAATGTCATCATGTTTGCGGAGGTGGACACTCTGCAGCGCATAATGGGAAGATTAGGGCTTGAGGCATGAATGGTTTGATAAAGGTCGGCATCTCCGATTACGCGAAGGCGCGGGCCCCGGAGACGATAGTGACCTACGCGCTGGGTTCCTGCGTGGGCATATGCCTGTATGACAACGCCAAGAAGATAGGCGGCATGTCCCATATAATGCTGCCCGAAAGCGGCATGGCGGCCAAAAACGACAACAACCGCATGAAGTTCGCGGACACGGCGCTGGTGGACATGACCCGCGACCTCGTCAAGATGGGGGCCGGCAGGCTGACCGCCAAGATCGCCGGCGGCGCCCAGATGTTCGCCACGCCCAACATGGGCCCGATGGGCAACATAGGCGACCGCAACGTCAAGGCCGTGAAATCCACGCTCGCGATGCTGAAGATACCCATAATAGCGGAGGATACCGGCAGGGACTACGGCCGCACGGTGTTCTTCGATCTGAATACGGGGATAATGAAGGTCCAGTCCATAGGCAAATCGACGCATGAGCTTTAGGCGTCTGGCCGGCGACGGATGTTGAAAGGAGAATGGGGAATGGCGGAAGTCTTTGAAGGCGCGACGGGCAATGAGGACACACTGCAGGGGCGTTTCCTTACGTTTACGCTCGGCGACGAGATATACGGGCTCGCGATAAGGTACGTGGTCGAGATAATAGGGATACAGTCGATCACGATAGTGCCGGAGGTGCCGCAGTACATCAAGGGCATAATAAACCTCCGGGGCAAGATAATCCCGGTCATAGACGTGCGCCTGAAGTTCGGCAAGGATGAGGCGGAGTACAGCGACAGGACCTGCATAATAGTCATAGAGATAGGCGACGTCTCGGTCGGGCTCATAGTGGACAACGTGGACGAGGTGCTGACGATAGACGAGAACGACATAGCGGCGCCGCCCGCCAACAGGACGGGCTTCGAGAACAGGTACATCATGGGCATAGGCAAGATAGGGAACAATGTCCAGCTGCTGCTGGACTGCGAGCGCCTGATAAGGACGGACGCCTTTGGCCTGGAAGGCCTGGCGGAGGCGCAGTAGCATCGCTTCCGTGACGGGCGGAGGCGGCGCGGGGCTTGGAAGGCGAGCTATGGGGGCTAAGGCATGACATCCAGCATAAGGGTACTGATAGTGGACGATTCGGCGCTGTTCAGGGAGGCCCTGTCAAGGGAGCTTCGGAAGGATCCCTACATACTGGTGGCCGGGACCGCCTCCGATCCCTTCGACGCGCGCAACAAGATAATGGAGCTGAACCCCGACGTCATGACCCTGGACGTCGAGATGCCCAAGATGGACGGCATAGAGTTTTTGAGGAGGCTGCTGCCGCAGCATCCCATACCCGTGATAGTCAGCAGCTCCATCGCGGTGAGCGTGTTCGACGCCATAGAGGCCGGGGCCGTCGACTTCGTATCGAAGCCGTCCATAGGCTCCGGGGGCATGGAGAGCTACGCGCGGGAGCTGGCGGCGAAGATAAAGATGGCCGTCGACGCCAAGGTCAGCGTGCGACGGCCCGCGCCCCGGCCCGCGCCCCGGCCGCCCTCGCGCCAGGCCCCTGCGGCGGACAGCGGCATGGTGATAGCGATAGGGGCGTCCACGGGCGGCACGGAGGCCATATTCAAGGTGCTCAGCGCCATGCCGGCCGGGATGCCGGGCATAGTGATGGTGCAGCACATGCCGCAGGGGTTCACGAAGCTGTACGCCGAACGGCTCGACAAGGCCTGCGCCCTGGAGGTGAAGGAGGCCGAGAACAACGACGCCGTAAGGCCGGGGCGGGTGCTGCTGGCCCCCGGCGGCGACATGCATATGAAGCTCGTGAAGGGGCCGCAGGGCTACAGCGTCAGGCTGCTTGAGGGCGAGAAGGTGAGCGGGCACAGGCCGTCGGTGGATTTCCTCTTCGACTCGGTGGCCGACGCCGCCGGCGGCAAGGCCGTGGGCGTCATACTGACCGGCATGGGCGCGGACGGCGCCAAGGGCCTTCTGAAGATGCGCGGAAAGGGCGCCTACACCATAGGCCAGGACGAAGCCAGCTGCGTCGTGTACGGCATGCCCATGGCGGCGTACAACATGGGCGCGGTCGCCAGGCAGCTTGGCCTCGACCAGATACCGGCGGAGATATGCGGGCGGCTGTCCATCAGGATGCGCTAGCCTAAACTAGTGTCCTGCGTCACCTAGAAGTTGTGATAAACGGCGAAGATTTTTTTCGTCAGGCAAGGCGCAAAACGTAGGCGAACCCGAAGGTTCGGCGAGGCTTTGCAACGCAGCCTGGCGG
>JAISXZ010000138.1 GCA_031270275.1 Eubacteriales Family XIII. Incertae Sedis bacterium
GCCGATGGACAGGGATCGCTACCAGACGGTCTACTCGCGGTCGCCGGGCTCCGTCGCCGCCCCCACCGCCGGCCTGCACTTCACGGAGGGGCTGCTTGAAAGCCTGGCGGCGGCCGGGATCCAGGCGGCCAGGCTTACGCTGCACGTCGGGCCGGGGACCTTCAGGCCGGTCAAGTCCGATGACATAGGGCTGCACCGGATGCACGCCGAGGAATACGAGATACCCGAGGGGGCGGCGGAGGCGGTGAACATGGCGAAGGCGGCCGGCGGGCGCGTCGTCTGCGTGGGGACGACCTCGGCGCGGGCCTTGGAGAGCGCGGCCGTCCCGGCGGAGGCGGCCGGCGGCTACAGGCTGAGGGCCGGGCGCGGGAGCACGGACATATTCATCAGGCCGGGCTACGGCTTCAAGCTGGTCGATGCCCTGATAACGAACTTCCATCTGCCCAGATCCACGCTGCTGATGCTGGTTTCCGCGTTTTACGACAGGGAGAAGCTGCTTCGCGCCTACGGCGAGGCCATCGCGGAGGGCTATAGGTTCTACAGCTACGGCGACGCCACGCTTCTGCTCCCGTGACGGGGGCGGCGCGGGGGTGAGGCGGGCGGCGCGGGGGTGAGGCGGACGGCGCACAGACGCGACGCAAGGGCGGCAGTCTGCCATGCGGGCAGGAAAAGGGGACAGAGGGATGGCCGGCGGCAGGCACGCGGTGCGGTATCAGCTGATAAGACGGGACGAGCGCAGCGGGGCGCGCAGGGGCAGGCTGCTCACGCCCCACGCCACGGTCGAGACGCCGGCCTTCATGCCGGTCGGCACCGCCGCCGCGGTCAAGGCCATGCGCCCGGAGCAGGTGGCCGAGGCGGGCGCGGACATCGTACTTTCAAACACCTACCATCTGTATCTGCGCCCCGGCGCGGAGGTCGTCAGGGAGGCGGGCGGCATACATGGCTTCATGAACTGGAAGGGCGCCGTGCTGACCGACAGCGGGGGCTTCCAGGTGTTCAGCCTCGGCGACCTCAGAAGGATAGACGAGGAAGGCGTGACCTTCCGCTCGCATATCGACGGCTCCACGCATCTGTTCACGCCGGAGCGCTGCGTCGAGATACAGAACGCGCTCGGCGCGGACATAATAATGGCGTTCGACGAGTGCGCGCCCTATCCGGCGGACAGGGCCTATGTCGAGCGCTCGGCCGAAAGGACGGCGCGATGGCTGAAACGCTGCGTGCACGCGCATAGCGACATCGAAAGGCAGTCCCTTTTCGGGATAATGCAGGGCGGCATGCACGAGGATCTGCGGGCCAGGAGCGCCGAGGCCATGCTCGAGTTCGATCTTCCGGGATACGCCATAGGCGGGCTGAGCGTCGGCGAGCCCAAGCCCCTTATGTACGGCGTGCTGGACGCCTGCGTCGGGCTTCTGCCGGAGGACAGGCCCCGATACCTGATGGGGGTGGGCAGCCCGGACTGCCTGTTCGAGGGCGTCGAGAGGGGCGTGGACATGTTCGACTGCGTCCTTCCGTCACGGGTGGCGCGCAACGGCAAGGCCCTTACGTCGAGGGGCGGGCTGAACATAAAGAACGCGAGGTTTGAACGGGACTATTTGCCGCTGGATCCCGAGTGCGGCTGCTATACCTGCGCCAACTACTCGAGGGCCTATCTGCGGCATCTGTTCAAATCCGGCGAGATGCTGTCGTCCATGCTCCTTACGGCGCACAACCTCTCGTTCCTGCTGGGCATGATGGCGGGGATCAGGGACGCCATAGACGAGGGCCGCTTTGCCGAGTACAAGCGGGAATTCATGCGCAGATACAGCGAGGGGCTTCCGCGGGCCACATAGGGGATACGGGCGGACGGCGGCGGATGGGGCCTGCCGCCCGCTTAAATCGAGACCGTTCAGCGTCCGCGCCGGCTTTGTCCGGGCCGGGTTCCGCGGCCGGCAAGGACGGCGTGGACGCCACAAGGAGCAACGATGCCGATACTGGTGCCAAAAGGGCTGCCTGCCTACAGCATACTAAAGGACGAAAACGTCTTCGTGATGCACGAGGAAGTGGCGGAAAGGCAGGATATCCGCCCCATAGACATAGCCATCGTCAACCTGATGCCCATAAAGGAGGTCACGGAGACGCAGCTCATACGCATGCTCGCGAACACGCCGCTGCAGGTGAGCCTCCATCTGCTTACGATGGGCTCGCATGAGTCCCGCCATACCGACCGCCTGCATATGGAAAGCTTCTACGACACCTTCGACGAGATAAGGAACCGGCGTTTCGACGGCATGATAATCACCGGGGCGCCGGTCGAGTTCCTGCCCTTCGAGGATGTGGACTACTGGGACGAGCTCTCCAACATAATGGCCTACACCACGAGGAACGTGTTCAGCACCATGCATATCTGCTGGGGCGCGCAGGCGGGGCTCTACTTCCACTACGGCATCGACAAGCACGTGCTGCCCGAAAAGATATTCGGCGTGTTCAGCCACAGGGTCTGCAAGTCCAATTCCCAGCTTATGAGGGGCTTCGACGAGCTGTTCTTCGCGCCCCATTCGAGGCACACGCAGATACGCAGGGACGACGTGCTGAGGACGGAGGGGCTCGACATACTCGCCGAGTCCGACGAGGCCGGGCTGCATATAGTCGCGACCCCCAGGCTCAGGCGCATATTCGTCCAGGGCCACAGCGAATACGAGAGGGACACGCTGAAGCTGGAATACGAGCGCGACCTGGGCCTGGGGCTGGTGACGGGGCCGCCGCGCAACTACTTCCGGGGGGATTCCGGGGAAGTGGTGGTGAACTGGAGCGGGCACGGCAATCTTTTCTTCGCGAACTGGCTCAACTACGTGTACCAGGAGACCTTCTACGACCTGAGCATGTTCGACAGCCTGGACGAAGGGGATCTGTGACGGCTGATGACGTTACTACTCACACGCCACGCCATTTTTGCCCATCTCGGAACCTGGTTGCGATTATTGTCTTCCTCACGTACCAAGCAGTACGCTCCGGGAGCCAAAATCGCCCCCAGAACCCGATCTG
>JAISXZ010000031.1 GCA_031270275.1 Eubacteriales Family XIII. Incertae Sedis bacterium
GCCCCTTTAGGGGCAACCGGCAAAGGTGTTGGCTTGCGAAACCCGCCTTTAGGCGGTGCAGGCAGTATGCCCCGGAGGGGCTGCCGGCAAACCACCGCTTGAAGCGGTGGTAGGTGATTTGTGCAGGTGATTTGCGCAACGAGGCGTTTTCCGCTTTTTTTCTTCCATTTCGGCGGATTGCATTGTATAATGGTCGTAGCCAAAAAAGCATGCGGCGCTTGGAACCGCCGCGCGGGAAGGCGCGTACTGCGCTATAGCCGTCAAAGGCGGCGGCGAACGGGAGCGCCCTGGGCTGCGGCGCCGGCGGGTCCGGCCCGGACGCAGGACGCCAGTGGAGGCAGGAATGAGCAAGATCGGATGGATCGGAGTGGGGCTTATGGGAAGCCGCATGGCGCCCAGGATCATGGAGGCGGGGCATGAGCTTTGCGTGTGCGACGCCGTCCGCGCCAACTGCGACGGCGTGGTCGCGAAGGGGGCCGTCCTTCTGGACAGCCCCGCAGAGCTTGCGGCCCGGTCGGACTATGTGTTCTCAATGATACCGAACGCCGCGGCGCTGCTGGACGTGGGCGCCGGGGAAAAGGGCGTGGCGGCGGCCATAGGGCCTGGCCAGGTCTTTGTTGACATGAGCACCGTCGATCCCTTCTCGTCGGCCGAGGTAAACGCCGCCATCGAGCGCCGGGGCGCGAAGTTCATACGCTGCACCGTCAGCGGCAGCGTCGATTACGCCCTCTCGGGCCAGCTTACGATAATGGCCTCCGGCGACAGGCAGGCCTATGATCGCGTGTTCCCGCTCCTGGAGATACTCGGGAACAGGCACTACTATCTGGGCCCGGGCGAGGAGTCCCGCTACATGAAGATAATCGTAAACATGCTTCTTGGAACCTCGATCCAGGCCATGGCCGAATCCCTGGTCATGGGCGAGGCCGTCGGCATAGACTGGAACCAGATGATAGAGGTCATATGCGACAGCACGGCCGCCAACCACATGATGATAGCGAAGAAGGGGGCCTACCAGGGCAGGGATTTCAAGCCCATGTTCACGGGCATGAACATGGAGAAGGACATGAATCTCGCGCTCGACGTCGCAAAGGAGAGGCACCTTTCGGTCCCGCTCGCGGCGATGGCCCGGCAGATGTACGCGGCCATGACCTCGCAGGGCGTGGAGAAGCAGGACTATTCGGCGGTGCTGCTCGTCAACGAGAGCCTCAACGGCATATAGGGGCCTGCGGCCCCGATTTAAGCGGGCGAGCGGGAAGCCTTGCCCCGCCCGCGCCGCCCGCGCCGGTGCGCCTGGGCGCGCCCGCGAATTTTCTCTTGACAGGCGGCCGCGCGCAATGGTATGATGAAGCATAAAACAAAGAAGAAGTGGTTCGCTTCTCACCTTGCCGGCGCGTGCCGGCGGGTCAATGAATCAGGCGAAGGCGCCGCCGCGTACCGGGGTGCGCCCCGTCGGTTTACAGAAGCGGATTCAGTCCGCTTTTTTGTTGTCCCGCGTTGGGCATGCCGGCGGCCGCCCTGCCGCCCTGCCTTGCCGCAGCCGTCAGTACAGTTCCTAAGGTGCAGTTCAGTCAGGAGGTGCGGATCATCAGCAAGGATAATCTGATCAACGAGGAAATTCGCGACAGGGAGCTGCGGGTCGTCGATCATGACGGCGCCCAGCTTGGCATCATGAGCCTTGAAGCGGCCATGGCCCTGGCCACGGAGAGGAAGATGGATCTTGTCAACATCGCACCCAACGCGAAACCGCCCGTATGCAAGATACTTGACTACGGGAAGTATCGGTACGAGATGCAGAAGCGCGAGAAAGAGGCGCGCAAGAAGCAGAAGACGGTCCAGATAAAGGAAATCCGCCTCAGCACCTTCATAGAGGGCCGGGATCTAAGCGTCAAGGCCAACAACGCCGCGAGGTTTCTCAGGGACGGCGACAAGGTCAAGGTCAGCCTGCGCTTCAGGGGCAGGGAGCGCGACTACGTCTCGAAGGGCATAGACGTCATGAAGCGCTTCGCGGAAGAGGTGAAGGACGCGGGGCTCGTTGAGAAGCGGCCCGAGTTCGAGGGCAGAAGCCTTATAATGATACTTACGCCCAAGGGCGAGAAATAGCTTGCCGCGCGGATGTTTCAATCGAAGCCGTCCGGCGCGCGCCGCAGGTTCCGGGATGGGCAGGGGGGCGCCGCGCGCTCCGGGCAGTGACCCAATAAGGGGTTCGGCCAAAATTTTAGCGGGAGGGTACCGACTATGGGCAAGATGAAGTCCCACAGAGGGGCGATGAAGCGGTTCAGGATTACGGGAACCGGAAAAATCAAGCGGAACAAGGCTTACAAGAGCCATATACTTACGAAGAAAAGCGCCAAGAGGAAGCGGGGGCTGCGCCAGGCGACCACGCTCACGGGCGCCGATCTGAAAAGGATAAAGTCCGTGCTCAGCAAATAGGCGGCCGGCGCGCAGGAACGGCGTGGGGATCGGGCAGCCGCACAAAGACTCCAATGGAACTATTCAAGCCCCGCGTCAGTTTTGTCCAGGCCGGGTTCCGGGGGCGGATTTTGGTCCCGGAGCGTACTGACTGGTACGTGAGGAGCCGAAATCCGAAACCGGGTTCCGGGATGGGCAAAAATGGCGTGGGGCTTGAATAGCAACCTACTGTATAAGAGGTGAGATGAATGGCAAGAGTGAAAAAAGGCCTCAACGCGCATAGGCGCCACAAAAAGGTACTGAAGCTGGCCAAGGGCTATTACGGCGCGAAAAGCAAGGTCTTCAGGGCAGCGAACACCGCCGTCATGCGGGCGCTCGCGTCGGCCTATGTCGGGAGGAAGAACAAAAAAAGGGATTTCAGGCGCCTGTGGATAACCAGGATCAACGCCGGGGCCAGGCTGAACGGGCTTTCCTACAGCAGGCTGATGAACGGCCTCAGGGTCTCGGGCATAGAGATCAACAGGAAGATGCTGTCTGAGATGGCCATTTCGGATAGCGCGGGCTTTGCCCGCCTCTGCGAGACCGCCAAGAAAGCGGCCGCCAAATGAAGTGCCCCTTCTGCGACGACAGCGACACGCGGGTCATAGACTCCAGGCCGACGGACGAGGGCTGCGCCATCCGGCGCAGGCGCGAGTGCGACAAGTGCGGCAAGCGCTTCACCACCTACGAGAAGATAGAAGAGATCACCTTGATGGTCATCAAGAAGGACGGGCGGCGCGAGGTTTTCGACCGAAACAAGATACTGAACGGCATAATAAAGGCCTGCGAGAAAAGGCCGGTCCCCATGGCCACCATAGACAGGATCGTTTCGGAGATCGAGCGCGGCCTGAACAACCTGATGGAAAAGGAGATGAAAAGCGAGATGATCGGCGGGCTGGTCATGGATCACCTGAAGAACATCGACCAGGTGGCCTACGTGCGCTTTGCGTCCGTATACAGGCAGTTCACGGACGTCAACACCTTCATCTCCGAGATCGAAAGCCTCCTCAAAAACGACGGGAAGGCGCCCCGCGCCACCGGCGCCTTGGGGGAGTAGGCCATGCCGGAGGGCTTTTCCCGGCCTGGCGTCTTCCAGGTGGCCGTAGACGGGCCCTCAGGCGCCGGCAAAAGCACGGTCGCCAGGGCCTTGGCCTCGCGCCTTTCCATTGAGTACATAGACACGGGGGCCATGTACAGGGCCGTCGCCTTCAAGCTGATGGAGAGCGGCCTGGACGCCGCCGACGGGCCACTCGTAGGGCGGATGCTCGACGGGACGTCCATGGATTTCGCGGAGGGCCGCGTCATCCTCGACGGGCGCGACGTCAGCGGCCTCATACGCACGGCCGAGGTCTCGGGGATGGCGTCGCTGTGTTCGGCCCTGCCGCAGGTGCGCGAAAGGCTCGTCCCCCTGCAGCGGGCCATGGGCTCCCGCAAGAGCGTCGTGATGGACGGCAGGGACATAGGGAGCAACGTCTTCCCGGACGCGCGCTTCAAGTTCTTCCTGACGGCCTCCGCCGAGGAACGCGCGAGGCGGCGGCAGGCCGAGCTCGCGGGCAGGGGCGAAAACCTGAGCTTTGAGGCAGTCCTGGCGGACATAGGGAGCAGGGACTACAACGACTCCCATAGGGCGCTCAACCCCCTCGTGAGGGCTGCGGACGCGGCGGAGATAGATTCCACCGCGATGACGGCCCGCGAGGTCGTGGATCTCATGCTGGGCATGGTGCGCGCCGGGCTTTGCGATCCGCGCTGACCGGCCAGGCCGCACCGGGGAGAGAAGGGCATATATGGCGACATTCCGCCCGTTCAGGGCGATAAGGCCGAAAAGCGAATATGCGGCGGAGGTTCTCGCGCCGCCCTACGACGTGCTTGACAGGGACGAGGCGAAGGCCATGGCGCAGGGCAGGCCGCGCAGCTTCCTCCATGTGACGCGTTCGGAGATAGACCTGCCGGACAGCGTGGGCGCCTACGACGGCGCCGTGTACGAAAGGGCAAGGGACAACCTGCGCGGGCTTCTGCGCGACGGCGTCCTCGTGCGGGAACCTGCGCCGGTTTTCTGCGTCTACAGGCAGTCGATGGGCGGCAGGGCGCAGACGGGCGTCGTGGGCTGCGCCTCGATCGACGAGTACAGGGACGGGACCATAAAGCGCCACGAGCTGACGCGCGTCGAGAAGGAGGCCGACAGGATAAGGCATTTCGATGCCTGCGGCGCGGACACGGAGCCCGTGTTCCTCGCCTTTCGGGACGACGCGGGGCTTAGCTCCCTGATAGACGGCCTTACGCGGGCGCGGCCGCCGGAATTCAGCTTTACGGCGGGCGACGGCGTCGGGCACGCGCTGTGGGCCGTGGGCGACGCGGACGCCGTGGAGGCCATATCGTCCGCCTTCGGGCGGATTCCCGCGCTCTACATAGCGGACGGGCACCACCGTTCGGCCTCGGCCTTCAAGGTGGGGATGAAGCGCCGGGAGGAAAGCCCCGGCTACGGCGGCGGCGAGGGCTTCAACTTCTTCATGGCCGCGGCGTTCCCCGGCAGCGAGCTGCGCATAATGGAGTACAACAGGCTGGTCAGCGATCTCGCCGGCATGACGGAGGAAGGCTTCCTTGACGCCATAAGCGGGGCCTTTGACATAGGGGAGGCGGGCGCGGCCGCCTGCCGCCCGGCGGAGCACGAGTTTGGGCTGCTGCTGGGGAGCGGCTGGCGCCTGCTGAGGGCGAAGCCGGAAAGCGTGCCGGAGGGCGACGCCATAGGCTCGCTCGACGTGTCCATACTGCAGGACAGGCTGCTCGGCCCCGTGCTGGGCATAGAGGACCCGAGGACTGATCGGCGCATAGACTTCGTTGGCGGGATACGCGGGCCGGGCGAGCTGGAGCGCAGGGTCGGGGCCGGCATGGCGGCGGCGTTCGCGCTGCATCCCGTGTCCGTCGCGCGCCTGATGGGCATAGCGGACATGGGGCTGGTGATGCCCCCGAAGTCCACCTGGTTCGAGCCTAAGCTGGGGAGCGGGCTTTTCGTCCATGAATTGTAGGGCCGCGCGGACGCTTGGCGGCCTCGATTGGGGCGGATGAGCGGCAAGGGGCCATTTTTGCCCATCCAGCCTGCTATTTTTTGGTTGTATGTTTCAATGTGAAATGATACAATAGCCGCATAGGGGCTGCGGCTATCCTACAGCTTGGAATGCCGCGCGATCTTTTCGCCTGCGGCGAAAACGCGCATGGCGGATTGAATCATAAACGCTTTGCTTCGCTGCGCGTTTATGATACAATAAGGCATGGCGCCATAGGCGTCATCGGGGACAGACTACAGGCAGCGCGCGTCAGAGCCATATCTGTATTGTCAGCCGGCACGATTCCCGCAGATCGTCGGGGGCGGGCCGGCGGAAAGGCGATGGGTATGACTTTGATAAAGGAATTGCCGGAACTTGAACGACCCAGGGAAAAGCTGCGGATGCTGGGAGCCGGCAGACTCTCAAACTCCGAGCTCCTGGCTATACTGCTGGGCACAGGCACCAAGGACACGCCCGCGACCGCCCTGGCCGACAGGATACTTTCGATGTGCGGCAGCAGCCTTGCGTGGCTTTCCGACTGCTCGCCGGAGGAGCTGTCGAAGCTGCAGGGCATAGGCATGGCGAAATCGTGCCAGATAGTCGCCGCCGCCGAGCTGGGCAGGAGGATCGCGAGCAGCCCCAAAACGAGGCGCGCGCGCATGGGCGAGCCGGAGGATATCGCGGAGCTCTTTTTGGAGGACATGCGCTATCTGAAAAACGAGCGCTTCAAGGCCCTGCTGATGAACATCAAGAGCGAGATGCTTGCCATCGAGGACATATCATCAGGGAACATAAACACATCCCTGGTCGACGCCAGGGAGGTGTTCCGGCCGGCCATAAGGCGGGGCGCGGCGTTCGTGGCCCTGATCCACAACCACCCCAGCGGCAACCCGACGCCGAGCGGCGCCGACATAGAGATCACAGGGCAGCTTGTCGAGGCGGGGGAACTGCTCGGCATAAGGGTGGTGGATCATATAATCGTCGGCGACGGGACATATGTGAGCATGAAGCGCGACGGTTTTATGTAGGTGCGCCGCTGTTTGGCACTCCAATCGAGGCGGCTGGGCGGGCGTGGCCGTCCATCCGCGACTCCAAGGGGATGACATGCTTTTCAACAAGGACATAGGCATAGATCTGGGGACCGCCAACACGCTGATATACATCAAGGGCAAGGGCATAGTGATAAACCAGCCCTCGGTCATAGCCGTTGACACGGGACTCAGGAAAATACTGGCCGTCGGCAGGGACGCCAAGGACATGATAGGCAAGGCCCCCAAGCACATCAGCGTCATCAGGCCCCTGCAGGACGGCGTCATCTCGGACTTCGAGATGACGGCCAGCATGCTCAGGGTATTCCTGAAGGGCATACTGGACGGGGCGGGCTTCTTCACCAGGATAAGGATCGTCGTCGGCGTGCCATCCGGCGTCACCGAGGTCGAGAAAAGGGCGGTGGAGGAGGTCATCAGGCAGATGGGCGCGAGGGACGTCTACATACTCGACGAGCCCATGGCGGCGGCCATAGGCTGCGGCCTCCCTGTGGACGACCCGCTGGGCTGCATGATAGCGGACATAGGCGGCGGGACCTCCGACATAGCGGTGATAGCGCTGGGGGGCATCGTGACCAGCACCTCGCTGAGGCACGCGGGCGACAAGCTGAACGAGGCCATAATAGTCTACATGCGGAAATCCTACGACATGCTCATAGGCGACAAGACGGCCGAGGATCTGAAGATAGCCATAGGCTGCGCCTATATCGAGGACGACGACGAGGAGACGGTGCTGTATCTGGACGCCAGAGGCAGGGACACGATAACGGGCCTGCCCAAGACCATAAAGGTCTCGTCCAAGGAGATACACGAGGCGCTCGAGGAGCCCATAGGCGTCATCATAGACGGCATAAGGAACACGCTGGAGCACACGCCGCCGGAACTGGCCGCGGACATAGTGAGCCACGGCATCGTGCTGTCGGGCGGCGGCGGGCTCATAAGGGGCCTGGACAAGCTCATAACCCGCCACACGGGGCTGCAGGTGTTCATAGCCGACAACGCGCTCGAGGCGGTGGCCGAGGGGACGGGCAAGAGTCTGAAGAATATAGACCGCCTTGAACGCTACGCCAGCAACAAACTGAGAAGGTAGGCATTCGGCCGGAACGCCATTTTTGCCCATCTCGGAACCTGGCTTCGGATTTTGGCTCCTCACGTACATAATAAGTACGCTCCGGGACCGAAATCCGCCCCCAGAACCCGATCTGGACAAAACTGACGCCCCAGCCGAATGCCCTTGATTGAAGTTTGAGCCGTTCGGCGAGGGTGCTGAATGCCCTCGATTGGAGTTTTGCCTGTTCGGCGGGGGCGGCGCGCGGTTTTTGAAGGCGATTGGCGACGATATGGCATGAGATGGCTGAAACAGCATAGCAGGACGACAGCGACGGCGGCGGCCCTTGCCATCCTTGCCGTCGTCATCCTGGCTTCATACCAGACATTTGGCGAGGACAACATACTGGGCCGGGCGGCGGGCAGGGCCATACGCGCGGTGCAGACGCCCTTCGCCTACGCGGCCGCCTTCCTGGACAGGCAGTCCGCCGTTTTCCTTGAATCGGAGGGGCTGGCGGAGGAGAACGAGGCTCTCAGGGAGCGGGTAGGCGAGCTTGAAAGGGAGCTCATAGAGGCAAAGCTCTCCGAGGCGGATCTCGCGGAGCTGAGGCGCCTCGCGGAGACGCTTGACTACGCCGGGCTAGACGACACGCACAGCCTGGTGACGGCCGACGTCGTCGCCTTCGACGGATCGAGCGGGTTTCGGATATTCACGATAGACGCCGGCGCCGACAGGGGCATAGAGGTCGACGACGTGGTCATGGACGGCAACGGGCTGGTCGGGCGCGTCATGTCCGTCGGCGAGGGCTGGGCGAAGGTCATATCGGTCATAGACGAGTCGAACAAGGTCGGCTTCCATGTCTTCAGGAACCTGGAATGGCTTGGCGTTATGCAGGGCGACGGCGAGGGCGGCCTGAGCGGCTACATGCTCGACGAGACGGTCCCCGTCAGGGAGGGCGACCGCTTGATAAGCTCCGGCATAGGCGGCGTCTATCCCAAGGGGATATTCATAGGCAGGATAGTGGGCGTCGAATGGAACCATGATTCGCCGCTCAAGACGGTCAGCATAGAGCCTGCCGCCAATTTCAAGAACATACGGAAGGTGACGGTGCTGCTATGAGGATGCGCAGCGCGGCGATAGTCTTTGTCGTGGCCTTTGCCATCCAGCCGACGCTGCTGCGCTGCGCCGCCATAGGCGGGGTGACGCCGAATCTGCTGCTGTGCCTCGTCATAGTGTTCGCCTTCCTCTACGACGAGCCTATGGGGCTGGCGCTGGGGGCGGCGTTCGGCCTGCTGTGGGATCTGGCCTTCGGCCTGTACGCGGGCGTGTCGGGCATATCCTTCATGGCGACGGCCCTTGCCATGACGAGGCTGAGAAAATACCTGAACCATGAGCTGCCGCTGCCGGCCATAGTCGCGGGCGTCGTCGGCTCCTCGCTGAACAGCCTGGTCTACTGGGGCATATACAAGCTTGCCGGCGCCCCGCACAGCCTCATGTACATACTGGATGCGCAGCCCGCGCTGATAGCCTACAACGTCGTCGCGGTGTTCGCGCTGCACCTGGCGCTTCGCGGGGGCGTCATACGCCACCGAAAGGACCAGTACTACAAGGGCGGCTTCCGCGAGGCCAACGATCTGAGGCTTGCCGCCCAAAAAATCAGATGAAGCCGCCGTGGGACCGCAAGCCCGCGCCGGCTGTGTCAGGCGGCGGTCCCCATGCCCAAAGGCGGGGGCTGGGCGTCGTCGTTCAGGCTGCATGGGGGCCTTGGTTGGGTAAGGTCATACTGTCCGCGTCCGGAAAAGGAGGGGTGGGCAAGTCCGTCTTTATAGCCAACATGGGCGCCGTCCTGGCCGAGCGCGGCCTGAAGATAGTCATGGTTGACATGAACATCGGCCTGCGCAACCTCGATCTGTACGCCGGCGTCGAGGGCAAGGTGGTGTACGACGTCGCCGACGTGCTTTCGGGCGCCTGCCCTCTGAAAAAGGCCCTCGTCAGGGACAGGCGCTTCCCCTATCTCTACGTTGTGCCGGCCAGCAGCGCGAGGGAGAAGTTCACGGCGGGCCCGGCGGATGTCGCGGCCCTCTACGCCGATCTCAGGGAGCGCTACGACTTCATGCTGGTGGACGGGCCCGCCGGCCTGGGCGCGGAGCTTGCGCTGGCGGCTTCCGGCGTGGATTTCGCCGTAATCGTCACGACACTGGAGTATGTGTCCCTGCGCGACGCGGACATGACGGACCGCGTTCTCGCCAAGGCCGGCGTCGTCCGGCGCGCCTATCTGATAAACAAGGTCAAGAAGGAGCTGATGGGCAGCGGGCTGCTGCCCACGCTGGAGGATCTGTCGTCCGTGATGAGGCCGCCCCTGCTCGGGATAGTCCAGTACGACGACAACATACATCTGGCCGCGAACGGCGGCGTCCCGATAGTGGCGCAGAAGGGATCCTACATAGAGAGGAACTTAGGCAGGATAGCCGACAGGCTGCTGGCGATGCAGGGATGAAGGCCCGAAACGGGCACTTTATTGCGTTAATTATAAAGAAAAATTCAAAATATTCTAGCCTACAAATAGACATAAAAAAGAAGGATTCAACCCTAAATCAGGCGACCCTTCTTATACATCATTATATTTAAGATATTTACTCAACCGCACAGGTCGAATATATTTGGATGTATGTTGCCTAAACAGACCGTTTGATAATTCGACGCAAGCCAGAGTCAACCTTGAAGCCAATTCGGTGATTGCAATTCTTTCGCATTGCAATTCCGGCGAGTGGA
>JAISXZ010000122.1 GCA_031270275.1 Eubacteriales Family XIII. Incertae Sedis bacterium
GGGCAGCATACCGAAGGGGCTGACGGCTCTGTTCGGCCCCGCCTACAAGGGCATACCGCTGGCTGTAAGCGCCGCGATAGCCCTGTCCGGGCTCGGGATAGACGTGAACTACTGCTTCAACAGGAAGGAGGCCAAGGATCACGGCGAGGGCGGCGAGATGGTCGGCTATGCCCTGCGCGACGGCGACAGCGTGCTCATCACGGAGGACGTCATAACGGCGGGTACGGCGGTCCGGGAATGCCTGCCCCTGCTGAGGGGCGCGGCCGACGTGCGCATAGAGGGGCTGATAGTGTCGGTCGACCGCATGGAACGCGGCGCCGGCGCCCGCTCGGCCATAAGGGAGCTGGAGGAAGGACAGGGCATAAGGGTCTACCCGATAGTGACGGCGCGGGACATCATAGACGCGCTGCACAACAGGCCGCTCGACGGCGTCGTGTACATAGACGACGCCATGAGGGAGAGGATGGAAGCCTATCTCGAGCGCTACCGCCCCGCTCCCTGACAGGCGGCGAAACAAAGACGGCCACTCAAATTGGACAAGACGGTGGGGCGGGGGCCGATTCCGCTATTCCGCGCGGCGGCCCCCCTTTTTCTCAATCTCGACCGTCCCGCTGTCGGCGTCCACCTTTACCCAGTCGCCCGTCTCGATGACGGACAGCGGATCGACGTCGAAGTCCGTCATGGCCGGCACATGTGAAACGAGGGCGCCCAGCGCCGCGTCGATGCAGTCCTCCGTGGAGCCGTACCAGGCGGGCAGCCCCATGATGGAGTGCATGTGGTGCGCCTGTTTGGGGGAGTCCGTCGCGAAGACCTTCGTCCCGGCGGGCGCGATTTCAGCGATGCAGGGGCAGGTGTCGCACATGATATAGGCCCCGGCCCTTTCGATGATCGCCGTGTAGCCTGCCCTGTCCGCCATCGCCCTTATGGCGTTGGGGGCGAAGATCCAGAGATTTGAATTGCCCGCTATGCGCTTCCCCTCCAGCCGCATGGACACCCGCCATATCTCCTCCAGCGAGTAGTGCGGGCAGCGCGGAAAATTATACTTCTCCGCGCACCCTTTTTTGCCCATGAATGCTAGGTATTCATGGGTTTTTTCATGCCTTTCGGCCTTCTCCCACTCCCAAATTTACAGTTTATTGCTGTGCGGAATACTATACTCCACCGCTTGGCGACATCCGCGCCTATGGTGCGCGCCGCCGGCCGCCTGCGGCGGTCCGCTCTTTCAGTCTAGCACCGCGGCCCGGTTCCGTCAACGGGGAATTTTCGCCATTTCGCCGATCCGCCGCCGGTCGCGAAGGCGTTTGCGGCGGCGCGGGGGATGCGCCCCCGGCTTTCCCCTGCCGCCCTGGCGCATCTGGTTCCCTCAGACCCGTATTATTTCCCTTGGCGTCCTGTTCAGCCGCTTCGCGCCGTCCCTGCCGATCAGATAATTGTCGCAGACGAAGCAGCCTGTGCTTCTTGCCACGTCATACATGGATGGATGCACGGCGACGAACATGCCATCCTTCAGCGGCTCATGGCTTTCGGGGCGGACAAACGGCGTCTCCACGACGTCAAACCCCTGCCCATGGCAGCAGAAGCGCTGCTCGGGCGGGAAGCCCCTCTCGACAAGGCGCGCGCCGTATCTTTCAAAAATCTCGCTGGGGATCGCGCCTGGGACAAGCATGCCGGCCAGGTAGTCCTGCATCTCGAAGGCGGTCTCGACGGTCCTGACAAGCTCCGCCGCCGGCTCGCCTACGCTGTAGACGCGCGCGCACTCCCCCCAGAACCCCACGTCGCTGGAGACCTCCACCATCAGCTCCACGCAGTCGCCCTGCTCCACGACGTCCTCGTCCGTAAAGGGCCATTCGTTGAACATGGGCATCGTAGGGTGCTTCCCCAGCATGATGTTCAGGTCCATGCAGTCCGCGGAGTCCGCCAGGCTGCGCATCTTCCGGCCTATCTCGCGGACGCTCCGCCCAGCCCCGATGACGCTGGGGGCCGCAGCCATCAGCCTGTCTATAATGCGCACGCATCTTTCAGCCGCCTCGATCTCGTAGGGCGATTTGACGGATCTGCGGCTGTCCACCACATGGGTGGCGTCGACCAGCTCCAGGTCCGGCATATGCGCCGTCAGGTAATTGACGAAGCCCACGGGGATGATCCCCATGCCCACAAGCCCGATCCGCCTGTAGCCATGCCTGCCGATCAGCCCGGCGACGGCCTCCGGCCACATATCGGGCGCGTAGGCTGTGGTGGGGGAGCAGGGGAGGCCGATCAGATCCCTGACAAAATCATGCTGCCTCATGCCGCCCGCCAGATACTGGAACTGGCCCTCGCTCTGCGTCTCCACGGGGGGCGGGTACAGGGGCAGGCCCCTGACGCCGTGACCTATGATCGAGACGCCCTTTTTTGAAAAAAGCCCTATCAGGGGATACATGATCGTCGGGCAGTCCGTCACATAGCGCAGATATGCGCTGTAGACGCGATCCGTGGAATACATGAACAGGCAGTCTATGCCCTCCCGCTCCATGTCGGCGATAAGCGCGTCCCAGCGCTCGCGCATCGCTTTGCCGTCTGAAATCATGCGGTTGCTCATCTTTGCCTCCATTGCGCCCCTGCGGGCGCCGCAGACGGATCGGATATCCGCGGCCCCCGCCGCGGCGACAAGCCCATGATAGCATGTATCCTCCGCGCGATAAATAGACAGTCGGGGGCGCGTGTCAACATGTTGACATTCACGCGGCATTGGCCATTTTTTGATCCCGCCGCCAAAAAACGCGCACAGGCGGCCCGCATCATGATACAATAGCCGCACAGGGGCTGCGGCTATTCTACAGTCTGGAATGCCGCGCGATTTTTTCGCCTGCGGCGAAAACGCGCATGGCGGATTGTATCATAAACGCTTCGCTTCGCTGCGCGTTTATGATAAAATAGCTATATCAGCCCCAAGGGCCGCCGGCGGCGGCATTAAGGCAGGAGGCAGTTGGCATGGCGATTGACGTCAAGAAGATGCTGTCCGACGCGCTGATCAATATCTGCGACGAGAAGCCCCTCGCGAAGGCGACCGTCCAGGATATCGTCCGGAAGGCCGGCACAAGCCGCCAGACCTTCTACAACCACTTCCGCGACAAAAATGACCTGATCAGCTGGACGTATTTCACGCGCATCACGGGCGACATGCGGGCGATAGACGGGGACTGCGGCCTGTACGGCTTCGTCTATGACGCGCACAGATACTGCGTCGAGCACAAAAGGTTTTTTATGCAGGCATGCGCGCTGCAGGGGCAGAACTCGCTGCGGGAGTACATGCTCCGCCACAACTACGAAAACTACCTGAATCTCATAATCGAGAAGCACGGCGAGGGCGTCCTGACGGACGAACTGCTCTGGGCCATCGAATTCAACGCCTGCGGCGCGATCTGCATGCACCTCAAATGGGTCCAGGACGGCATGACGCTTGCGCCTGAGACCAAGGCGAGGTATGTCGTGGACTGCATTCCCGAGATACTCAGGCGTTATCTGCCTGTCGGCCCGACGGACGCCGGGTAGCCTCGGCCAGCGGCCCGCCCTGGCGGCCCGCTTGGGAAATCCTCGCTTTGCTTTTTTTGCGCCGCCGTGCTATAATACTTCCATCCCTGCGTATCGGCGACGGGGCCGAAGCGGTTATTGAGGTGGCGCGCCATGTTTGACAGTCTAAGCCTTAGAGTAAGAATATTCGCCCTAGTATCGTCCGTCGTCATCGTGTCCTTCGTGGCCCTGACGGCCATAGTGTCCATGCGATCCTACGAGATGGCCAAGGGGGACGCCTTCAGCCTGGCGCAGGAGACGGCGGACAAGTACAGGAACGAGATAATAGCGGAGCTGCAGGGGGCGCGGATAACGTCGGAGACCCTTGCGACGGTCTTCGAGACGCTGAAGGACCACGAGCTCACCGACAGGGACATGATGAACGACATCCTCAGAAACACCCTGGCGGAGAAGGAGTACATAACGGCCTTCTGCATAGCCTACGACCCGGACGCGCTGGACGGCAAGGACGCGTTCTACGCGGGCCTCGCCCCGGCCTACGACGAGACCGGGAGATACGCCCCCTACTGGAACAAGCTCGGCGGCAACATAGCCGTCGAGCCCCTGTACGACATCGACATCTCGGACTGGTACATCGTGCCCAAGACCGAGAGGCACGAATACATCACGGACCCCTATCCCTACGAGGTGCAGGGCCATTCCGTCATGCTGGCCAGCCTCGTCTTCCCCATCATCCACAACGACGGGTTCATAGGCATCATATCCTCCGACATCGTCCTCGACAAGCTCCAGGAGATGGTCTCGAAGGTCAACCCCCACGACCAGGGCGGCTATACGCAGATAATCTCGAACACGGGCGCCGTCGTGGCGCATCCGGACGCGCCCAAGCTGGGCAAAAGCCTTGCGGAGGTGGAGGCCTACGAGATGGATGCCGATCTGGACATGTCGCTGATGACGCCGGAGCTGGCCCTTTCCATGCTGCAGGCCGATCCTGAAAGGCTCGCCCGCGTGGAGGCCATCCAGTCCGCGATCAGAAACGGCGAGGGCTATATCTCGAGCGACGACGAGTTCTACACCGTCTACGCGCCCATACGCTTCAGCGAGGCGACGAACCCCTGGTCGGTGGCGGTCAGCGTCCCCATGGGCAGGGTGCTGGACATCGCCAACAGCATCAGGGACTACGCGATCATAGCCGCTGCGATAGCCATGTGCATCATCGCCTTCGTGCTTTATATAATCACGCAGAGCGTGACGAGGCCGATACGCCTGCTGTCCGACGCCGCAAAGCTCCTCGGCGAGGGGAACTTCGACGCGGAGATCCCGCTGATACAGAGCAACGACGAGATAGGCGCGCTGTCGAAGGCCTTCAAGTTCATGGCGGAGAAGATAAACAACCTGATAAAGGAGATGCAGAAGTACGCCAAGACGCTGGAGGAGAAGAACGTCTACCTGAACCGCCTGAACGAGCTGAAGGACGAGTTTCTGGCCAACACCTCGCACGAGCTGCGGACGCCGATAAACGGGATAATAGGCATAGTCGAGTCCATGGTGGACGGCGCGGCCGGCCCGCTGAGCGACGAGCAGAAATACAACCTCGCCATCGTGTCCAACAGCGGCAAGCGCCTTTCCAACATGATAAACGACATACTGGATTTCACCAAGCTGAAGAACAAGGAGATCGTCCTCCAGCTCAAGCCCGTGGACCTCAAGACGATAGTCGATACGGTCGTCATCCTGTCGAAGCCGCTGACGAAGGGCAAGGACCTGGCGCTGTCGAGCGCGATAGGCGCCTCGCTCCCGGCGGTAAAGGCCGACGAGAACAGGCTTCAGCAGATACTGTACAACCTGATCGGGAACGCGGTCAAGTTCACCGACAGGGGCAGCGTCAGCCTGTCCGCCGAGGTGACGGGCGACATGGTGGCGGTATCCGTGTCCGACACAGGCATAGGCATATCGGAGGACAAGTTCGAAAGCATCTTCGAGTCCTTCGAGCAGGGCGACGGCTCGACGGAAAGGGAGTACGGGGGGACCGGGCTGGGGCTGTCGATCAGCAAGAAGATCGTCGAGCTGCACGGGGGCTCCATAGGCGTCAGATCCAGGCGCGGCGAGGGCTCGGTCTTCACGTTCACGCTGCCGATATCCGAGGAAGGGGTGGACGAGGCCGCAAAAGCCGCGATCCCAAGGACGGTCATCGACATGGAGGACTTCGCCGTGAGCGAGCTGGAGGAAAGGGGCGGCCACGGGGCACCCTCCGCCAAGGGGGAGCGCAGGATCCTCGTCGTCGATGACGAGCCCGTCAACATCCAGGTCCTCACGAATCTGCTCTCGATGCGCGGCTACCCCGTGTACAAGGCCTACAACGGCGCCGACGCCATCGCCATGGTCGAGGACGGGGACGGCTTCGATCTGGTGCTGCTCGACGTCATGATGCCCAAGATGTCGGGCTACGAG
>JAISXZ010000165.1 GCA_031270275.1 Eubacteriales Family XIII. Incertae Sedis bacterium
CCCAAACGGCGACCTGTATATCCCGGCCAAGGACGTATCGGAAAAGGCCGTTTTCTACCCCATAGTTGTGGAGGGGACGAAGATGGAGGTATTCGCCGTAAAAGCCCCTGACGGAACGATACGGACGGCATTCAACACGTGCCAGGTCTGCTTTGACTCCGGCAGGGGCTACTACGTGCAGGAGGGCGACGCGTTCGTCTGCCAGAACTGCGGGAACAGGTTCCGCACGGGCAGCATCGAAATAGTGAGGGGCGGCTGCAACCCAGTCCCGATACTGCCGGCGAACAAGACCACGGACGCCAGCGGCATCACGATCCCAGGCAGCTTCTTGCTGCAGGCGAAGAGGATATTCGCCAACTGGAAGACAGAGTACTAGGCTGCCGGTTGATTGACAACGCGCGTGTTCCTCCTATACTTCACGTGGCAACGGTCTGAAGATACCAAACGGCGCGCGAAGCACGCAAGAGAACCGGAGGTCAGATGATGGATTACAGGCTGCCATGCGAAAATATGAGAGACATAGCCTACGGCGGGGGGATACGCGAGATACTCTCCCGCGCGGACGAGCTCCAGCGCTCGGGGCGCGACATACTGCACCTTGAGATAGGCAGGCCGGACTTCGACTCGCCGGAGCCGGCGAAGCGCGCGGCGATACGCGCGCTGGAATCAGGCGACGTGCACTACACGGACATGGCCGGGACGCCGGAGCTGCGCGCGGAGGTGGCGGCGAAGTACAAGCGCGACGCCGGGATCAACGTAGACCCCGACAGCGAGCTGCTGGTCACGGCTGGCGCGATAGAGGCGCTGAGCACGGTGTTTTTGACGCTGCTCAGCCCAGGCGACGAAGTGATCGTACCCGCCCCGTACTTCCCGCCCTACGAGGATATAATAAGGATGGCGGGCGGCGTGCCGCGCAGCGTCCAGTGCGTAATAGAAAACGGGTTCAGGCCCCAGCCCGCTGACATAGAGAAAACCGTGACGCCGCGCACGAGGGCAATACTGATAAACTCGCCGAACAACCCGACCGGAGCCACGCTGAGGGCGGACGAGCTATCCGGCATAGCGGGCATCGCCCAGAAGCACGGCCTGCTCGTGGTCTCCGACGAGTGCTACGAAAAATTCACCTACGAGGAGGGCGCACCGCACATCTACATGGCGTCCCTCCCCGGCATGAGGGAGCGGACGTTCACGGTCTCCGCCGCCTCCAAGACGTTTTCAATGACGGGTTGGAGAGTGGGCTGGCTAGTGTTCCCGGCGCAGGCCAGGCAATATATAATGAAGAGCCATCAGTCGATCGCGACCTGCGCCAATTCGTTCGCCCAGGCCGGCGTGGCCGAGGCCCTGCGGAGCTGCCAGGCGGACGTGGGCCGCATGATATGCGAATACAAGAGGCGGCGCGACCTGACGGTCGAAATGCTCTCGCAAATCAATGGCGTGACCGTGCCAGTCCCTAGCGGCGCTTTCTACGTGTTCCCGTCCATCGAGGGCCTCGGCGTGACGTCGTTTGAATTCTGCTCGCGCCTCCTGGAGGAGGAGGGCGTGTCCACGGTACCGGGCCAGCCGTTCGGCGCCCCGGACGGGTACTTCAGGGCCACGTACTGCCGCCCCGTGGACGAAATAAAGGAAGCGCTGACCAGGGTCGCGGGTTTCGCTGCCAGGCTCTGAGGCAAGGGCAGGCAGCCGATTCACGAGCATAGGGGTGTCGTAAAACCATGGACAGGCGTTTCGACCCGCGCATGAGTAGAGGCTGCTGGGGTCGCCAGTTGCGTTGTACCTCGCCGCCGCCGGAGCCGGGACGATCGGCATCGTCGGCGCGGACTCGATTGAGCTGTCGACCGCCCCTCCCGTCTGCCTGTCTGTGGGGCGCGCCCGACGATCACTGCGCTCTGATCCCGAATCGGTATCAGCCCTTTCCGAGCGACTCGCGCGCCCTGACCGCCACTTCCTCCTCATAGCAGGCAAAGCAATTGTCCACACGGTTTTTGTCAGGGGCTGGGGTGATCAGGCTCACCACGGGGGTTATCACGAGCCCTGCGAGCATCGCGAAGGCCCCGGCGTTGATGGGCGACATCAGGATTGCCGGGAACGAGCCCCTGAAAAGTATGTTCGCCGTCATAAGGACCGTCGAAAAGACGAAGTTGCACCAGACAGCCTCCTTCGTGACGCGCTTCCAGTACAGCCCGTACATGAACGGCGCCAGGAACGCGCCGGCAAGCGCCCCCCAGGAGATGCCCATGAGCTGCGCGATGAAGCTGACCCTCCCCTTGTACTGCACTGTCGCTATTACGGACGATATGGCGATAAAGACGGCAATGAGGAGGCGGATGATGAATAGCTGTTTCTTCTCGCCCATCGATTTTATGAAATTGCCCTTTAGGAAATCGAGCGTGAACGTGGACGCCGACGTCATGACGAGCGCGGACAGGGTGGAGATAGACGCTGAAAAGACCAGCAAGACCACTATGCCTATCAAAAGCGGCGGAAAACCCGAGAGCATGGCCGGGATGATGGAGTCAAATCCGCCGGCGCTAACGGCGGCGGGGTCGGAAAATAGCCGTCCGAGCCCGCCCAGGAAGTAGCAGCCGCCCGATATGAATACCGCGAATATCGTCGAGACGACGGTACCCGTGTTGATGTTTTTCTCCGAGCGGATGGAATAGAACTTCTGCACCATCTGCGGGAGTCCCCATGTCCCAACCGATGTCAGCAGGATAACGCCCAAAAGGTCGAGCGGCGCAGGGCCGAAGAACGACGAAAATATCCCGGGGGCGGGCGACACCGAACTGTCCTCCACGCGTGCGAGCGCCTCGAGCGATGGCATGAATCCGCCGTTTACGCCCAGCACCGCCGCTATGATTGCCGCTATCCCAAAAAGCATAATGACACCCTGTATGAAGTCGTTGACGGCCGTCGCCGTATACCCGCCCATGATGACGTAGATCGCCGTCAGCATGGCCATAGCGGCGATGCAGACGGTGAAATCCACGCTGAACGCCATTGCGAAGAGCCTGGACAGGCCATTGTAAAGCGACGCCGTGTATGGCACGAGGAAGATAAACGTTATGACGGACGCCCCGACTTTTAGCGTGCCCGACCCGTAGCGTATGCCGAAAAAATCCGGCATCGTGGCGCTGCCTAGGTATCGCGTCATCACCCTGGTCCTGCGGGCCAGCACGACCCAGGCGAGCAGGGAGCCTATGAAGGCGTTGCCCAGCCCTATCCACACGGCGGATATGCCGAAGCGCCACCCGAACTGGCCGGCGTAGCCCACAAAGACGACGGCGGAAAAGTACGACGTGCCGTAGGCGAACGCCGTGAGCCACGGCCCGACAGCGCGGCCGCCGAGCAGGAAACTGTCGACGGACGTGTTGCGCTTTCGAAAGTACATCCCCACGAGGATGGTCACGACGTAGAAAACGACGAGGAGCGAGACCTTCACGAACAAACAAACCACGCCTTTCGGTAAAATTGCGTACCAAGCGCGGATAGCTTAACAGATGGCGCGTTTCCGTCAATGGCGCGCCCCTTCCCTGCGCCGTGGGCGAGGGAG
>JAISXZ010000185.1 GCA_031270275.1 Eubacteriales Family XIII. Incertae Sedis bacterium
GCGCCCCGGCTGCGTTGCCGGAACCCTTGAATACTACAAGTATTCGCGGAACCCGGCGCCTTGCCGGGACACAAAATTGCTGCGCCAACTGTACACTTTATTTTTCGACAGTTCCTTAACGCTTGCCGCACGGCGCCCTCACTCCCCACGCAGCACGACGGCCGGATCCACCTCGGTCGCGCTTCTGACCGGAATCAGGCAGGCCAGCCCCGTCACTATGATCGAGGCCGCGACGGTGGCGGGCGCCAGCGCCGCCTGGAAATGGACGGCGCGGCTGAACACGTTTATGCCTATGAGCTGGGCGAAGCCAAAGCCGAGGAATACCCCTATGATCCCGCCCATGAAGCCCAGAAACAGGCCCTCGCCCAGAAATTCCGCCATGATGTTCCTGTCGGGCGCCCCTAGGGCCTTTTTGAGCCCTATCTCCTTGCGCCTTTCCGTGACCACCGCCATCATCGTGGTGGCGACGCATATCATGGTCAGGAGCAGCACGACGACCGTAACGAGCAGCACCAAGGCCTGAAGCTTCGTCAGCACCGCGCCTTCCGAGCGCGTCACACGCGTCACCAGCCTGGGCGCCACTCCGTCCACGCTCTCCGACACGCGGGCGGCTATGGCCTCCAGCTCCGCCTGCGGCGCGGAAACGCTGCACTCCACCACGTCGAAGGTGCCGCTTTCGCCCACGGCGGCGGCAAAATCCGCCAGCGACATGAATATGAAGGCCTCCTCCGTCCCGCCGGTCTGGACGATGCCCGAGACGCGGAAGTCGCGGCTGAAGGGCTCGCCCTCCAGATCCGCCCCCGTCATCGTGAAGCTGCTTCCCGGCAGCAGGCGTATGACGTCGGCCACCTCCTGCCCTATAAGCACGCTGCCGTCCCCCTCGGGCCAGTCGCCCGAGACGAACCAGTAGGGGCTGGTCCTGCGCGCCTCCGCCAGATCCGTCCCCGCCGCCATGAAGGGCTGCTCGTTTATCTTCACCGTCTTGTAGCGATAGGGCGCCACGCCGACGGCCTCTGCGGCGGGTATGCAGGCTATGGCGGCCTCCGCCGCCCCTGCGTCCAGCTCGTCCCCCTCGGAGGCCACGAATATGAGGTTGGCCCCGTAGGAGCGGAACTCCTGCCGCATCTGGCGTGGGATGTCGTAGTAGATGGTGACAAGCCCGGAGAGCACGGTCGCGCCGACCGCGACGGCCAGCAGGGCTATGAACATGCCCGAGCGCCGCCGCAGCAGCGAGCTTGTTATCATCTTGAAGTACATGGCCCTTTTCGTCATATCGCCCTTACCGCCTACACGCTACACATTGCATATTGCGTATTCCATATTCCGCATTCCGAATTCCAGTCGGGGCCGCCCGGCGTCCGCGCCGGAAAGCCTGCTTATCTGCCGTGCAGCACCTCCGCAGGGCGCAGGGACAGAAGCAGGCGTATCGAGGGTATGCAGCCCGCCACTATAACGATGACGACCAGGACGGCGACCAAGGGGATGACCATGGGCTTGATGTTGATGGCGGCGTCAAACACGGTGCGCCCTATGAGCTGGGCGAAGCCCAGGCCGACGAAATAGCCGGCCACGCCCCCGACGGCGCCGGTTATGAGTATCTCCGTCAGTATCAGCCCTGAAATAGGCGCGCTGTTCGCGCCTATGGCCTTCAGAAGCCCTATCTCGCGGCTTCTCTCCATGACGCCGGCCGTCACGAGGTTGGATATGCCGAGCGCCGCCCCGGCAAGGCTCAGGACCGTTATCAGCAGCATGAGCAGCTGGGTCTTTTCGAGGATCGCGCCCTCCGACTCCGCGACCTGGCGTATGGGCTTAGACACGGAGTCCGTCAGGACCTCGTCGATCTGGTAGCAGATGGCGCTGACATAGGCCGTGCAGTACCATGTCTCCCAGTCCTTTACGGAAAGGCTCTTGGGGTTCTGCGCGGCGCGGCGCGACAGCTCGTTGTCCGGCGTGGTCAGGGCGCTGACCTCCACGCTGCTGACGAGGCCGCCCCTGCCGGCCATCTCCTGCGCGACGGACAGCGGCACGTACACGCGCTCGTCCTCCGCGCTGCCGGCCTCGAATATGCCCTTCACCGTCAGCGTCCGCCCCTCGCCGCCGATGCTGACGTCGAGGGGGTCGCCCACCGCGAGCCCGGCCCTGTCCGCGAGCAGGCGGCCCACCATGGCGGCGTCGCCGTCGCTGTCCGAAAGCCATTCGCCCTCCATGGCCCACCAGCTTTTCATGTTCCTTATGCCCGTGTCGAGGGACTCCCCTGTGGGAAGATCGAGCCGGTGCAAAAACCATGTCCCGACAAGCCGGGTCTCGCCGTCCAGGCCGGCGACCCTGGCCCTGGCCTGCAGATAGGGCGCGAAGTCCACGATGTTGAAGGCCCAGAAGATCGTCTTCAGGCGGCCGAGCTCCGCCTCCTGCAGATAGCGGTCCGACACGCCCGCGCCCTCGCTGACGCCGTATAGGTCGTCCAGCAGCGAGGCGTCCTTGGGAATCACGTTTATGTTCGCCCCGTAGGTCTTTAGCTCGCGGTTGACCTTGTCGCCCACGTCGAGCATGACGTTCAGCATCGCCGTCGCGAGGGATGTCCCCAGCGCGATGGTGAAGGCTATCATCAGCATCTTTCCCTTTTGCCGCAGCAGGGCGCCTCTTACGAGCCTGAAAAACATCCTATCCCCTCTATCCTTCGATTGACTGCCGCCCGTCGGCCGGGCCGCTTCCGCCCATCCCGGTGCCGATGGGGCATCCGTTCTGGCCGCGCCGCCGGGCGGCTTCCCCCTGCAAGCGCCGCTACCTGAAGCGCTTCTGCTCGTCCTCCAGGTCCTGCACGCGCACGGTCATGGCGCCGGCCTGCACCCCGAAGGCCAGCGGCACGGGATTGCAGCCGCCCTTGAAGCCTATGGTGGACTTGTTCATGACCACGTCGCAGAGCTTGCATATCACGTCGTCCTCGCGCTCGTAGTAGCCTGTGTCGCCGCAGATGTCGCAGGCGTCCAGGCCCACGCCCCAGGACGCCTCGTTCTTCTTTATGACTATGAAGCGCACCTCTATCCCCTCCGTGGAAATATAGGCGAAACGGTGCAGATGCCCGTCGTCTATGTTCTCGATGGGTATGGTGATGAGCTCGCCCTCGATCTGCATGGGCTCCGCCGGCGAAAGGACCGCCTCCCGCTGGTCGTAGGCCTTGAGCGCCGTCAGGCTCAGGACGGCCAGCGCGTAGCACGCGAGTATCAGCGCGCTCCAGCGGCGCGCGTCGCGGGCCGCCGCCTTCAGCTTCCTGTGCTGGGCAGGGTTGTCCCAGCGCCCGCGCGGGCGGGTGTTCAGGGCCCACAGCAGGAAGGGCAGCGGCAGCGTGACGAGCATGATGAGGTAGAGGAACCAGTTGTCGTAGTTGACGGCGATCTTCACGAACTCGAAAACGCCCTTGGACATGGGGATGATCCGCCTCGCCAGCAGGAACTGCACGATGGTGGAAAACTGATCCACGATGTTGATCGCAAGGGCCGCGGTCGTCAGCGCCATGAACAGGCGGGCGGGCATCCCGGCCCGCGCCCTGAACAGCCCCAGCGCCACAAGCAGGGCTATGAGGATGCCGGCCGCGTAGCCGACGGCCTTGAACAGGAAGTCCGTGCTGAACACGCTCTCGCCCGCGAGCAGGAACTGGGTCGGGTACAGCATTATGGTGGGAAGGCAATAGACGGACAGGGCCGCGCATAGCAGCGCGGCCGAAATGTCCAGGGCCTTCCCATGGATGCGAGGCGCCCTTTTCTGGAACGCGCCCCAGTACGCCGGCACAAACACAAGCCCGGCTATGATGGCGACGGACAGGATCCCGATGTTGAGGAATTCCCTGTTTATGATAACCGTCGTGTGGATCACGGCTGACAGCGCCGCCGCGACAGCCACCCCGGCCGCCAAGGCCGCCGGCATTAGCTTCCGCGCCGACGCCCCCCGCGCGCCCGCGAAGATCAGCGCGACGAGGATCGCGGAACCCGACAGGCTCTCCGTCGCAAGTATGAGGTATTGCAGCATTGTGACACCTTCGGAACTGTCGAAAAACAACCTGCACATTTGGCTTGCCCTTTCGCGCCCCGGCTGCGTTGCCGGAACCCTTGAATACTACAAGTATTCGCGGAACCCGGCGCCTTGCCGGGACACAAAAT
>JAISXZ010000196.1 GCA_031270275.1 Eubacteriales Family XIII. Incertae Sedis bacterium
TTATACAAAAATGAATGAGACACTACACTAGGCTGTTTGTGGCGCCCGCAGGGGCGCGATGGAGGCAGGCATGAACGTTTCTTCGACACACAGGATGACGGCGACCGCGCTGCTCATAGCCATAGGGATCGCCATACCGCTGTTCTCGCCCGTCAAGTTCGTCATGGAGCCCGCGTCGTTCACGCTGGCCAGCCATGTGGCCATTTTCATCGCCATGTTCATAGACCCGGCGATGGGCGTGGCCGTCGCGATAGGCACGACGCTCGGGTTCCAGCTGGCGGGCTTCCCGCTGACGATAGTGATAAGGGCCGCCTCCCATCTGGTGTTCGCGACCCTCGGCGGGCTTTACCTGAAAAGGCACAGGGAGACCCTTTCCTCGCCGGCCAGGGCGCTCGCGTTCTCGCTCGTCATCGCCCTGATCCACGCGGCCTGCGAGTTCGTCGTCATCTACGCCTTCTACGCCTTGGGGCTGATGGGACAGTCGCTGCAGTGGGTGCTCATGTTCGTGGGCGTCGGCTCCGTGATCCACAGCATGGTGGATTTTTGGATAGCGCTGGCCGTCTACAAGGCGCTGAACAGGCAGAGAAGCTTCGCGTCCTCGTTCGGCGGGCGCCCGCAGCGCGCGGAAGCCGCGCGAGAGGAGCCGAAATCCGGCCTGGGATGAGGGCGCCTGCGGGAAAGGCCCTGATCGGGCCCGTCTTTCGCCGGGCCGCTTTTCGCCGGGCTACTTTTCGCGCTCCCCAGATAGCCTCTTGGACTCCCTTTCATAAAAGGCGTCCAGCTCCTCCATGCTGCTGAAGACCGGGAAGGCCGAGGTCCTGTCCCCGCCCGCGCCGTCCCTTCTGGCCTGCGGCCCGGATTCCCGCTGGAAGCCCGGGGCATCGGAAGGGGCGGCGGCATCCTCCGCCTCGTCGTGCCGCACGATCTCCTGGCCGCCTTCCCTGCGCTTCCTGCTGCGGACGTAGTATATGGCGCCTCCTATTATTATGGCCGCTATGATCAAAAAATGCATAGAGCGCTCCTTTCTGGTCACTGATCCCGTGACGGCGCCGCAGGAGGCGCGGCGCAGGAAGCGCGGCCTGCGGGAAAAAACGCGGGCCGCCTGAACGACGGCATTCTGGACTTTTCCGGCTTCCCTATGGTATAATAGCCACAGGTCGGCTATTATACCCGATTTTAATGCCCTCCGCTTCGCGGAGATGGCGGATACCATAAACGGCTTCGCTGCGCTCCGCGTTTATGGTATTATAACCGCAAAAGGCGCGGTTAATATACGGATTGAAGTGCCGTGCGATTTTTTCGCCTTCGGCGAAAACGCACATGGCGGATACCATAAACGGCTTCGCTGCGCTCCGCGTTTATGGTATTCTATCATCATCGGCATCAAGCCCGCGCGACAGCCACGCTCCGCGTTTATTGTACAACGTTTCGGCCGATAAAGCAAGCGTGATCGAAGGGAAGCCCCATGGAAGATTTTCTTGAAAAATTCAGCGACTGCCTTCAGAAGGAAGCCCCGTTCTGCGCGACGGAATGCCCCTTTCGCTACGATGTGCTGGATTTCATAGACAAGATGAGAAAAGGCCTGTTCAATGCCGCCTTCCGGCTGTACCGCAACGCCACGGGCTTTCCCCATATCGCGGCGGGGCTGTGCCGCGCGCCCTGCGAGGGCGTGTGCCCCATGGGCGGGGCTGGAGGGGCGATCTCCCTCAGGCTGCTGGAGCGGGCCTGCCTGGATTTTGCGAAGGACAAGCGGGCTGCGGGCTACAACCTGCCCGCCAAGGGCAAGAGGGTCGCGATACTGGGCGCGGGGCCGAGCGGCATGGCCTGCGCGCTCAGGCTTTCGGCAAAGAAGTACGGCGTGGAGGTCTTCGAGGGCTCGGGGCGCATGGGCGGCAGGCTTTGGGACTTCATGGAGCCGGAGATATTTCTGGGCGACTTCAGGGAGCAGCTGCGCAACGAGGAGTACGCCCTGCGGCTTGACAGCCCGGTCAGGGGGCGCGATGAGCTGGACGGCATGGGCTTCGACGCCGTCTATGTGGCCACGGGGGCCGGCGGCGCGGGCTTTGGGCTTCTGGACGCGGGGGCCGGCGGCGCGGGAAGCCTCGTCTATGGCGGCGTGGGCTGGTTCGCGGGGGGCGCGCTCGTGGGCAGCGGGGGGGCGCGCGCCCTGTCCGACGGCCTCGCCGCCGCCACGGCCATAGACAGCTACCTGAAGACGGGGAACCTGCCCGGCCCCCGCGTCGACGCGGCCACAAGGATGATCCTTGAACCGTCCCGCCTTGTGCAGGCGCCCGCCGTCGTGCCGGAAAACGGCCTGTCATTCAGCGAGGGCGAGGCCAGGCGGGAGGCCGACCGCTGCCTTAAGTGCCGCTGCGACGCGTGCAGGATATACTGCGACCTGACGGAGTTCACGGACAAATGGCCCCTGCGCATAAGGGACGAGATAGTGGCGACGACCCTGCCCGGCGCATCGGAGGTGAAGGCCACGCCGGCAAAGCGCCTGATGAGCGCAAGCAACCTCGCCGGCATATGCAAGGAGGTCTGCCCGGCCGGGATAGACCTTGAAGGCCTGATACTGGCGGGGCGGCAGAGCATGCACAGGCAGGGCAAGGCGCCCTGGGCCTTCCACGATTTCTGGATCCGGGACATGGAGTTCTCAAACGGGGACGGCGCGGCGCTCTGCATGCCGCCTCCGGGCCGCGACAGCTGCGCCTACGCCTTCTTTCCCGGCTGCCAGCTGGGGGCCGGGGACCCGCTGCTCGTGGAGCGGGCCTACGGCGCGCTTCTTAGGGCGCGGCCGGACACGGGGCTGCTGATCAGGTGCTGCGGCGCCCCCGCCGGCTGGGCGGGCGACGTGCATAGGCATGGGGAGGCCGTAGCGGGGATACAGGCCGAATGGGAAAGGCTGGGCAGACCGACGCTCATAGCCGCCTGCCCGTCCTGCATGCTCGAGCTCGGCCGCTATGCGCCGCAGCTGCCGCTGCGCTCCCTGTACGAGACCCTGCACGAGTGGGGCGCGGCGGCGCGGCTCGAGGCGGCCGGGCCTGTCGGCGAGGGCCCCTACGCGGTCTTCGACCCCTGCGCCGCGAGGCACGACGCGGGCGCCAAATCGGCGGTGCGGGCGCTCGCCGAAGGCGCCGGCTGCGCGCTCAGGCCCCTGGCCGGCCAGGAAAGGGTCACAAGATGCTGCGGCTACGGGGGCCAGCCGGGCGTGGCCAGCCCCGAATACGCCTCGTTTGTCGCCAGGAAAAGGGCGGGCGAGAGCGGGCTGCCCTACATCGCGTACTGCGTCAACTGCCGCGACGCCTTCGTGAAGGAGGGCAAGGAGTGCGTGCATATACTGGAGCTGCTGTTCGGTGACGGCGGGGGCATGGCGCGCCCCGCGACCGCCAGCGAGCGCAGGCGAAACCGCTCCGACCTCAGGCGCGGGCTCCTGGACAGGCTCTGGGGCGTCAGCGTCAGGCAGGAGGGCCCGGACGATCCTGGGGGCCTGGACATACGCATGGGCGAGGGGCTTCTCGCCAGGATGGACGAGGACCGCATACTGGAGGACGAGGTGCGCAGCGTCGTCGAGTTCTGCCAGAGGACGGGCAGGCGCACCTACGACGGGGAAAAGGGGACATTCAGCGGCTACCGAAAGATAGGCCACATGTCCTACTGGGTGGAATACAGGCTGGCGGGGGCGGAGGGCGCCATAGAGGCGCTGAACGCCTATTCGCATAGGATGGAGATAGAATTGGAGGCCGTCTGGAATGGAGTCAGGACGCAGCCGGATCTGTGACCGCTGCAAGGTCGAATTGCGGCTTATGGACGCGCAGTTCAGCTATCTGAAACGATCCTTTCGGCATAAGGTGCCGCGCTGCCCCGAATGCGGCCAGGTGTACATACCCGAGGATCTGGCCCGCGGCAGGATGCGCGAGGTGGAGACGACGCTCGAGGACAAGTAGGGCCGGCGCGGGGGACGGCGGCCCGGGATCCCCTGTACGGGGCATGGTGGCGCTATGCAGCAGCAATCCTTCTTTGACGACAGGAACATGTCGAACCCGCTCGCGAGCCGCCTGAGGCCGCGCAGCCTGGACGAGTTCGTCGGCCAGGGCCATCTGCTCGGCGAGGGCAAGGTCATGCGGCAGATGATCGACCAGGACAGCGTCCCCTCGATGATATTCTGGGGCCCGCCCGGCGTGGGCAAGACCACGCTCGCGCGCATAATAGCGGGCAAGACCAAGTCGGCCTTCATCGATTTCAGCGCGGTCACAAGCGGCATAAAAGAGATAAAGGATGTGATGCAAAAGGCCGAGAAAAGCCGCGTGATGGGCGAAAAGACCATACTTTTCATAGACGAGATACACCGCTTCAACAAGGCCCAGCAGGACGCGTTTCTGCCGTTCGTGGAAAAGGGCAGCATAGTCCTGATAGGCGCGACCACCGAAAACCCCTCGTTCGAGGTCAATTCGGCCCTGCTGTCTCGCTGCAAGGTCTTCGTCCTGCACGCCCTGGAGACGGCCGAGACGGAGGCCCTGCTGAGGAACGCGATGGAGGACCCGAGGGGTTTCGGCGGCCAGGACATAGAGCTGGAGGACGGGATGCTCGCCATGATAGCGGCCTTTGCCAACGGCGACGCGAGGGTGGCCCTGAACACGCTCGAGATGGCCGTGCTGAACGGCGAGAGGGAGGGCGGCGCGACCAGGGTCGCCATCGAGGTCGTCGAGCAGTGCGTGAGCCGCAAGTCCCTCCTGTACGACAAGAACGGCGAGGAGCACTACAACCTCATATCCGCGCTCCACAAGTCCGTGCGCAACAGCGACGTGGACGCGGGGCTGTACTGGCTGGCGCGCATGCTGGAGGCGGGCGAGGACCCCCTGTACGTGGCGAGGCGGCTTGTGCGCTTCGCGAGCGAGGACGTGGGGATGGCCGACAGCAGGGCGCTGGAGATCGCGGTCGCGGCCTACCAGGCCTGCCACTTCATAGGCATGCCGGAATGCGGCGTGCATCTCGCCCATGCCGTGGCATATCTGTCCGTGGCGCCCAAGTCGAACGCCGTCGATCTGGCCTACATGCGCGCGGCAAAGGACGCGCGTGAGATGCTCGCGGAGCCCGTGCCGCTCCACATACGCAACGCCCCGACGAAGCTCATGAAGGAGCTTCATTACGGCGAAGGCTACCAGTACGCGCACGACCATGACGAAAGGCTTACGGCGATGGAGTGCCTCCCGGAATCCCTGCGCGGCAGGGTGTACTACGAGCCGTCGGACCAGGGGACGGAGGCCAGGGTAAGGGAACGGCTGGAACAGATAGAGCGGTGGAAGCGCGGAAACAGGGACGGCGGGCGGTAGCCCTTTACGCGTCAGGCCCCGCTGTCCACGTTAGAGCCCTTGGGAAGCGAGTCCACGCCCGCCATGTACTGGGCGCCCAGCTTCTCGCGTTCCGAGGCGGCGCGGGTCACGGTCGTGGTGGTCCCGCCCGCTATGTAGACCTTCCCGCATTCGGGGCAGACCGCGTAGTGTATCACCACGTTCTGGCTCACGACCTCGCGGCTCTCCCGCTCGGCCTCGCTCCGCTCGTGGGAGACGTGCTGCCGCTCATGGGCGCGGACAGCCCCTTCGGCCTCGCCGGGGGAAAGCTTGGTGGGCGTCTGGAAGCTGACGCTCGGGTCGTCGGACACATCCTTGTATTTCCTGTTCTTGCAGGTCTGGCATTCCTGCTCCGCCCCCTGCTGCTTCTTCTTTCCGCGCTTGCTCTTTTCCTCGTCGGCGTCCTCCGTGCGCCTGTAGCCCACAGGCTCATGCTCGTCGGGAACCATGGACGCCTTTTCCATGTTCATGGCGTTCTGCGCTTCGTTTACGCTGGGCGTGGTGGCGTTTTTCAGCGGCGAGGCGTAGTTGCTGCCCTGGCCGGTCTGGACAGGGTTCACGGGATATAGCATGTCCATAGCGCTGTTCATTCCTTTCTCTGCCCCGCCGCGCGGCAGGATCGTGTCGGCCGCCGCCTGCAGGATTCGGTCGGGCCCCGGACCGCAGGGCCACGAAACGGAAGTCCCCTCAATAGTTTAATCGGCATTTGTCCGCGCAATGTTAGAAAGTATTTTGCGCCGGCGAAAAATGGCCCCGCCCGCCGCGCCGCCGCGCCGCCCGCCAGGCCCCAAAGACTCAGGAGCTGTGCACAGCGACTCAGGCACAACTTGCGTTTGTAGATGCAACCAATCATTTTTGTTTTACCTCGGCGCCCGATCATAAGTAAAATCTTCATGGGACACGTCGTTCTCTTGCAGAGCCCAAATGGAGAAAAGCTATGGGAAACAGCCCTAGACTGCCCTATCTGAAACGCGAGGACATGACGGATGCCCAAAAGGGCTTCTATGACGATGTGGTGGGGAATATGGGGGATCCGGACCTGCCGCACATATGGATGCTTGAAGACGGCCAGATCAACGGCCCCTTCACGTCCATGTTCCACTACCCAAGGATCGGATACCCGCTGTACCGGCTGCAGCTCGAGATCATAAAGCAGGATATCATCGCGAAGGACGTCTTCGAGCTGTTTATCCTCGTGATCGTCGCGGACGCGCGCGCGGCCTACGGCATGTACGCGCACGAGTTGCTGGCCGCGATGAACGGGGTGGAAAAGGAGACCATTGAGCTGATCCGGCTCGGCAAAAGGCCTAAAATCGAAAAACCCGAGGCGAAGGCCGCCTACGAGCTAGCGCTCGCGCTGACAAAGCCCGGCCCCGTGGCGCAGGGCGTCTACGAAAACGCGGTTGAAATCTTCGGCGAGAAGGGCTATAATGTTCTCATAAACACAGCCGCCTTTTTCAAATACATAGCCACGCTGATGAACGCCTATGACGAGCCGGTGCCGCAACAGGCGCGGGCGGACGGGCGGGACCAGGGAATAAGGAACTGTTAAAAAATAAAGTGTGCAGTCGGCGCAGCAATTTTGTGTCCCGGCAAGGCGCCGGGTTCCGCGAACACTTGTAGTATTCAAGGGTTCCGGCAACGCAGCCGGGGCGCAAAAGGGCAAGCCAAATGTGCAGGTTATTTTTTAACAGTTCCTAATGTCGGGAAAACCAACTCCATGACGGGCAGCGCGGGATAAACCCCTGATCGCGCCGCCGGGCCGCCTAAAGAGGTTTTCGCATGGAAATCAGGCATTTGCAGTATTTCAGACAGGTCTGCGCCGACAGAAGCATGACAAAGGCGGCCGAAAATCTTTTCATAACGCAGCAGGGGCTCTCCCATGCCATAAAGATGCTTGAGCGCGAGCTCAACGTCTCCCTTTTCTTTCGGAACAAAAGCGGCGTCGTGCCCACCGAGGCGGCCATGGGCCTGCTCGGCGAGGCGGAGGAGATCCTCGTCCTGTTCGACGCGCTGAAGGAGAAGATGCAGGCGGCGTCCCAGGCCACGGAGGGGATCGTGAGGCTCGCGCTGACCGCGGGGGCGATGTCGTATTTCGCGCCCAAGTTCGTCGGCGAATTCCACGAGCGCTATCCCCACATCAAGCTGCATCTCGTCGAGAAGCCCGACATGGCCTGCGAAAGGCTGCTGGCGAACGGGGAAGTGGATGTCGCCTGCACCACGGGGCCCGTCGATAACGCCTCCATCGAATGGCGGCTGCTTTTCTCGGACAGCGTCATTATCATGATGAGGAAAAGCAATCCCTTGGCCGCGCGCGACAGCCTCTGTTTCAGGGACCTGGAACGTGAGGACCTCATTCTCCCGCCCATCGATTTCAAATGGCACGACATCATAATCAAGTCCTGCCGCGACGCCGGTTTTGAGCCCAGGATATCCTATACCATCGGCGATCTGCATGCGGTGTTCCGCATCATAACGGAGAACGGGGGCATCGGGTTCATGCACAAGAACCTCGCCGACACCTTCCGGGAGCGCGAGATCGCGCTGGTGCCGCTGCATCCCGACGAAAAGCTCCACTGGCGGCTGGGCTGCGCGAAGAAAAAGGGGGCCAGGCTGAGCCAGGCG
>JAISXZ010000208.1 GCA_031270275.1 Eubacteriales Family XIII. Incertae Sedis bacterium
AAAAAATAACCTGCACATTTGGCTTGCCCTTTTGCGCCCCGGCTGCGTTGCCGGAACCCGTGAATACTACAAGTATTCGCGGAACCCGGCGCCTTGCCGGGACACAAAATTGCTGCGCCAACTGCACACTTTATTTTTTAACAGTTCCTAATCGTGCTGGACCTGATGATGCCGAAAAAGAGCGGCATCGACGTCTGCCGCGAGATACGGAAGACATCGACCGTCCCGATTATAATGCTCACGGCGAAAGGCGAGGAAATTTTTCGACAGTTCCTAAAGGGGGCAAGGCCGCTTGATCTTCGCGGAGAGCGGTTTCTGTTTTTGCCGACAGGCTTCTTGTTGACGAGATTCAATACTAAATTTACGTCTGCATATTTAGTGTTGACTTTTTATAGATCGGTGATATAATGTTAATCCAAGAGGCTATTGGGGAGAAAAGTTGAGGTGTCCAATGAAGATCAGCTACAAAAAACTCTGGAAAATGTTGATTGACAAGAATATGACTCGGCGGGATTTGCGGCATATGACGGGCATCAGCACCACCTCAATCGCCAAAATGGGCAAGGGCGAAAATATGCAGACAGACGTGTTGCTGCGAATTTGCAAGGTGCTGAAATGCGACGTTACCGAAATTATGGAGATTGAGTACAGCGAATCCGACAATCGTCAATGATGGGAGTCTTTGAAGTGGAGAACCAAAAAACCGAATGGAAACGCCAATGGCGCGATGAGTTCCTCAAAGGATTGTGCGGGCTTGCCAATGCGCAGGGCGGCACGCTTGAAGTCGGGCGTGACGATAGCGGCGCTGTCGTCGGCGTTGATAACGCAAAAGAACTTCTCGAAGAACTGCCGAACACGATACGTCACGCTTTGGGTATCGTTCCATCCGTGGAACTGCTGACCGAGAATGGCAAGCGGTATATAGCCGTGAGCGTTGACGCGAGCGGTACGCCTGTCAGTTTTCGTGGGCGGCATTATATCCGTTCCGGCAGTACGACACAGGAGTTGAGTGGGCGTGAGCTTGACAATTTTATCCTGCGCCGATTGGGTAAAACTTGGGATAGCATGCTCATTCCAAACGTCAAGGTTTCCGATTTGGACAGCTCGTCGTTCCGCATTTTCCGCGAGAAGGCCCTCGTCAGCGAGCGTCTGCAAAAAGCCGACTTGGAAATGAGCGACGCCGAATTGCTTGACAGCCTGCTGCTTACCGAAAACGGCGAGCTTACCCGTGCCGCCGTGCTGCTGTTCCACCACAACCCCGAAAAATATGTGTTTGGCGCGTTTGTCAAGGTCGGTTACTTCGAGAGCGGCGCAGACTTGATTTATCAGGACGAGTTTCACGGTTCACTGATAACGGTAGCTGACCAAATCGTGGACACGATTTATCGGAAATACTTCAAGGGGATTATCAGCTATGAAGGGATAACCCGCGTTACGGATTACCCCGTTCCGCGCCCCGCCCTGCGCGAAGCCATCTTCAACGCCATCGTCCACCGCGACTACACTACGGGCATACCGATTCAGATAAAGGTATTCCCCGACTGTGTTATTGTCTACAACGACGGCAGGCTGCCTGAAACTTGGACGGTCGATAATCTGCTGAAAAAGCATAGGTCACGCCCGTACAACCCCAAAATCGCCCATGTTTTCTACCGGGCGGGCTTTATTGAAACGTGGGGGCGCGGAATCGAGCGAATAACTGGAGCCTGTAAGGGCGCCGGCAAGCGTGAACCGCTGTTTGAAGTGTCGCCGGGCGAGGTCAGCGTCACGTTTTACACCGATGTTGGTGTCGGTGTAAACGTCGGAGATGGCATCGGAGATAGCATCGGAGATGGCATCGGAGATAGCATCGGAGAAAATGAAATGCGGTCAAAAATTTTGCGGTTTATGCGTTCAAATCCGACTATCAGCGCAAAAGCGATAGCCGCCGAAATCGGCATAGCCCCGCGAAATGTGGAGGCGCACATCCGCACAATGAAGAAAGCTGGCTTGGTCGAACGCATTGGCACGCCCAAAACCGGTCATTGGGTTGTGAAATCTCCCCAATGACACTTAGGAACTGTCGAAAAATATTCAGGATTTTATCCTCTAAGCCGTAACGCTGTTTGAAGTGTCTCCGGGCGGGGTCAGCGTCACGTTTTACATCGATGCCCTCATCGGAAGAAGCATCGGAGATGGCATCGGAGATGGCATCGGAGATGGCGTTCTCGCAGGCGAGCCCGGACGCCCCTCACCCGCCGTACTTGGCCGCCTTGAGGAAGCGCATCAGGTTTTCCACCGTAAGCTCCAGGTTTTTCGGGCTGTCACGCCTGACGACGGAAAAATCCGCCGCGATCCTGTTGATGCTGAAGATGCCGCTGACGCCGTTTTCATACATTTCCTCTATGCCGTCGCCCACGTCGCCCACGATCGCCGCCACAGGGACATTGGCGGCCTTGGCCCTTTTCGCGACCCCGATCACGACCTTCCCGCGCAGGCTTTGCCGATCAAGCCGGCCCTCGCCCGTCAGCGCCAAGTCCGCGCCCCTGAGGCATTCGTCAAAATTCACCGCGTCCAGCACCGCCTGTATGCCCATCTGCATCCTGGCGCCGAAGAAAGCCTTCATCCCGGCGCCGAGCCCGCCGGCCGCCCCCGCGCCGGGCATGTCGAGGACGTCCGGCCCGAGGTCCCTGCGGATGACGCCCGCCAGATGCAGCAGGCCCGCGTCCAGCCGTTCCACCATGGCGCCGTCCGCGCCCTTCTGGGGGGCGAACACCCGCGCGGCCCCCCTCTCCCCGCACAGGGGGTTGTCGATATCGCACATGGCCACGATCTCGAGCCCCGACAGCAGGGGGGACAGCCCGCCCGCGTCGATGCCCGCGACCTCGCCGAGCGTCCCGCCGGTCGGGACGAACTCCCGCCCGGCGCCGTCGAGGAACCGCAGCCCTGCGGCAGCAGCGGCGCCGCAGCCCCCGTCGTTGGTGGCGCTCCCGCCCAGCCCGACTATGAGCTTCCCCGCGCCCCTCGAGGCGGCCTCCAGCATCATCTCCCCGAGGCCGTATGTTGTCGTCCTGTCCGGCGCCTCCCGCCCCTCGACCATGGGCAGCCCGGCGCAGGACGCCACCTCGAGGACGGCCGTCCTTCCGTCGTCGAGCATCCCGAAAAAGGAGCCGACGGGCTCGAAAAACGGCCCGCTCGCCTCCAGCCTGACTAGGCTTCCCCCCAGGGCGCGCAGGAAGCACTGCACGCTGCCCTCGCCGCCGTCGGCGACGGGTATGGAGATCAGCTCCGCCTCGGGGAAGACGCGCCTTATGGCGCGCTCCATGATCTCGCAGACCTCCAAGGCGCCCATCGTGCCCTTGAAGGAGTCGGGCGCCAGCACCGCCTTTTTCATGGCCCCTCGCCGGCGTGGCATTTCAGAAGGGCAAGCAGCGCCAGCGAGTAGCCCGCCGCGCCGAAGCCCGATATGCTGCCCGCGCATACGGGGGCGATCAGCGATCTGCGCCTGAAGCCTTCCCTGGCGTGCACGTTCGACATGTGGACCTCCACGACCGGCGCGGCTATCGCGGCCACCGCGTCGCGTATGGCAACGCTGTAGTGGGTGTAGGCCGCAGCGTTGAGTATGACGCCGTCGGCGTCCCAGGCGCCCTGTATGGCCGTGACTATCTCCCCCTCCAGGTTGCTCTGGAAAAATTCGCACTCCGCCCCGAGGGCGGCGGCCTCGGCCTCTATCCGGGCGTTTATCGCCTCGAGCGTGAGGCTGCCATATCTGTCGGGCTCGCGCCTGCCCAGAAGGTTCATGTTCGGGCCGTTTATGACCGCTATTTTCTTCATTTCAAAGGCTCCTTATGACACGGTCCCGAGATGGGCAAAAATGGCGTGGCCTGTGAGTAGTAACCAACTTAAATCGAGACCATTCATCAGGTGCTGCTGTAACAGCCGGTCACCTCCAAATATTCACAGGCCGACGCCGCATGCTTCAGCGTCGATATCGTGCTCTCGTCCATGATGTTGCCCTGCAGCTCGGCGAAAAAGCGGTATTTTTCGCCCGAGGCCGGCCGTGACTCTATCTGCATCAGGTTCAGCCCGCCCGCCATGAAGGGCAGCAGCATCTCGCAGAGGGCGCCGCTGCGGTGGGCCGTGGAGAAGGTTATCGAGATCAGGCTCGAATCTTCGTCGTACTCGGGCTCGGGGGATATGACGACGAACGAGGTCCTGTTGTCCGCCGAATCCATTATGTCCGGCGCCAGCGTCGCCAGGCCGTTGAGCTCCCCCGCGCGCCGCGAGCCTATGGCGGCGGTCCTGCCGTTCCCGGCTGCGGCGGCCATCTCGGCGGCGACGGCCGTGTTGCGGCAGTCGGTGAGGTCCCAGGCGCGGCCCTTCAGGAAGTTCGAGCACTGCCTGAAGCCCTCGGGATGCGAAAAGACCTCCCTGACGTCGGAGAGCTCCGTGCCGGCGGGCGCGAGCAGGCAGTGGCGTATGTCCACCCAGGTGCGACCCACTATGTAGCAGCCGTATTTGCGCAGCAGATCGTAGGTCTCGCCTATGGCCCCCGTCTTGGAATTCTCTATGGCCGCGACGCCGTAGTCGGCGTCACCCCCCTTCACCGCCAAAAACACGTCCTCGAAAAATTCCACAGGCGTCCAACGCGCCTCCGGGAACAGCTTCATCAGGGCCTGCTCGCTCCAGGCGCCCGGCACGCCCTGGAAGGCGCAGACTATGCCGTCCCTAAGCGGCCTGCGCGGCGGCGGGAGCAGCGGCGTGCCGGAGGACAGCAGGATCTTCCGCTGCTGCTCCTTTGAAATGGCGATGACGGAGCGCATAAGCAGCTTTACCTCCCCCTTCAGCCAGCCGTCGGCCCGCGCCGCCGCCTGATCCACGATCTGCTGCTCGCGCGCGGCGTCGGTTATGGCCATGTTGCCCATGCCCTTTACCTCCGCCACCTCCTTCGAGATTTCCATCCGCCTTCGGAACGCGTCCGTCAGTTCCCTGTCGATCTCGTCGATCCTTTTTCTGAGCCCCGCCAGTTTCTCTTTCGTGTCCATAGAGCGCCTCCCTGTATTAGCTAATTGTCCGCCATGGCGTCATGCAGCCTTTCGATTTTGCGCATCAGCCTGTCGAAAAGAAAGGGCGTTATCGACTGCTGCCCGTCGCAGAGCGCGTTGGCCGGCTGGTTGTGAACCTCTATCATCAGGCCGTCCGCGCCCGCCGCCACCGCCGCGAGCGACATCGGGAAGACGAGATCCCAGTAGCCCGTCCCGTGCGAGGGGTCCACGATGACGGGCAGATGCGACTTTTTCTTTATCACCGGTATCGCGGAAAGGTCGAGCGTGTTGCGCGTCGCCGTCTCGAAGGTCCTTATGCCGCGCTCGCAGAGTATGACGGGGCTGCTGCCCGACGTGAGTATGTAGTCCGCCGCCATCAGCATCTCGTCTATCGTGCTCGACAGCCCGCGCTTCAGCAGCACCGGCCGGCCCAGCCTGCCCACGTCCTTCAGCAGGGGGAAATTCTGCATGTTCCGCGCCCCGACCTGTATTATATCGACCTCCGCCCTGAACACGTCCGCGTGTTCCTGCGACATGATCTCGGTCACTATGGGCAGGCCGGTCTTTTCCCGCGCTATCTTCAGAAGCTCGAGCCCGTCCAGCCCAAGGCCCTGGAAGGAATACGGCGAGCTGCGCGGCTTGAACGCGCCGCCGCGCAGGAAGTCGGCGCCGGAATTCTTCACGTCCCGCGCTATCGACAGCACCTGCTCCTCGGTCTCCACCGAGCAGGGCCCCGCCATCACGCAGAACGCGCCGCCGCCTATCCTGCGGCCGGCGACGTCGTACACCGAGTCCTGCGGGTGGAAGCGCCGGCCCGCCAGCTTGTACGGCTCCGAGACCTTCATCACGCGCTCGACGAACTCGTGGCGCATGAAGCTGTCCTCGGACAGCATGCTGGTGTCGCCCGCAAGCCCGAGCATGAAGGTGCTTTCGCCCTGTATCTCCTGCACGGCCAGGCCCCTGCCCGCGAGCTCGCCGCGCAGCATGGCTATCTCCGACTCGCTCGCCGCCGGCTTCAGTATTATTATCATTCGGTATAGAGCTCCTTTCCGTTCCTATGACGCCGGCCCGCTGACGCCGATGCGCTAGCGCCGGCCCGCGCCGTTCAGGGCGCCGCCTATCGCCGCCCACAGCGCGTCCCTGTCCAGCTTCCTGCCCAGGAAAAGCTCGTCGGCCAGAAACGCCTGGCGCGCCAGCATCCCGAGGCCGTTCATGGCCTCGATCCCCAGCGCGGCGGCCTCCCGCAGCAGGGCTGTGCGGGGCGGGTTGTACACGAGGTCGCAGACGAGGGCCCCTTCCGGCAGGCGCTTCAGGAAGTCCAGGCTTCGGAAGCGCTCGCCCGAGCCCTTCATGCCCATGGGCGTCGCGTTGATCAGTATGTCGGCCTCGCCGGCCGCCTCGCCCAAGGTCCTATCGCCCAGCGCCGCGAAGCGCGCGTCGGCGCCCGCCGCAGCGGCGGCCCTCGCTATCCCCTCGGCCTTTTCGGGGCTCCTGCCGAGCACCGTGACCTTGCGGGCCCCTTCCATGGCGGCCTTCAGGGCTATGCCCGCGGCCGCGCCGCCCGCGCCTATTATCGCGACGCGCCGCCCGCCGTAGCCGCGCCCCTTCTCCACGAGCGCCTCCAGAAGCCCGCCCATGTCGGTGTTGTAGCCGCAGAGCCTGCCGCCCCGCGCGACCACCGTGTTCACCGCGCCGCAGAGCCGGGCGTCGCCGTCCGTCTCGTCCAGAAAGGGGATTATGTCCCTTTTGTGCGGTATGGTGACGTTGAATCCGCGCAGCCCGGACTCCCTCGCCTTGGCGACGAAGCCGCCGAGCATGCCCCTCGGCACGTGTATCCGGCAGTAGCGCTGCAGTTCCCCCGCCTCGCGGAACACGGCGTTGTGTATCTCCGGCGACATGCTGTGGCCTATGGGGTCGCCGATGACGGCAAAGCCGTCGCCGGGGCAGACGCAGCGAGCCAAGGCCCGCAGCCCCTCGAGCGCCTTTTCCAGGCCCCCGTCGTTGGCGACGGAGGCGTCGCAGCTTTTCAGGTAGGCCTCCCTGCGCTCCCTGGACAGGCGGAATATGCTGTCGGCGCCGCCGGCGAGCAGGGGGCGGTTGCTGCGGTCCACGTCCGCCGCTATGCCGCCCGGCGGCCTGTCCACGAACACGACAAGGCCGTTTTCGCGCAGCGCGGCCATGTTCCCGTCCCTCAGCACGACGCCGCCGCCCGTGGACACGACGGTCCCTCTGGCGCGCCCGGCCTCCCTCGCCAGGTCGCTCTCCATATCCCTGAAGGCCGCCTCGCCCCGCCTCTTGAATATCTCCCTTACGCGCATCCCGGCGCGCCGCTCTATCTCGGCGTCCATGTCCAGGAAAGCCAGCCCGAACTCCCTTGCCACCACCATGCCCAGCGTGGACTTGCCGCTTCCGGAGAGCCCGGTCAGCACTATGTTGTCCATGGAGCGCACCAGCCCGTCCATGGCCCGCCTACCGCGAGGCCGCCAGCATGCAGTCCAGCAGGCTGAGCGCCAGGCAGGCCTCCACCACAGGCACCGCCCTCAGCGCCACGCAGGGGTCGTGCCTGCCCCTTGTCTCCAGCCCCGTCTCCGTCATGGACACGGGGTCCACCGTCCTCTGGGGCCTGGCTATGGACGGCGTGGGCTTAAGGACGGCCCGGAGCAGCACGGGCATGCCGTTCGTGATCCCGCCGAGGATGCCGCCGTTGCTGTTCGTCCTCGACCTTATCGCCCCGTCCTCGATGCATATCTCGTCGTTGGCCTCGCTGCCGCGCATCCCCGCAAACGCGAAGCCCGCGCCGAACTCGACGCCCTTGACCGCCGGCACGGAGAACAGCAGCGACGCCGCCGCGCTCTCCAGGGAGCCGAAGAAGGGCTCGCCCAGGCCCCCAGGCGCGCCGAAGGCCGCCGCGGCCACTATGCCGCCCACGGAATCCCCGTCGCCGCGCGCGGCGAGCAGGGCCTCGCGCATCCTTTCGCCCGCCTCCTCCGAGGCCGGGAAGTCCCTGCCCGACACCGCCTTCCATTCGTCCCGCGTAAGCGGGGCGGCCGTCTCCGCCACGCCGCCGGCCGCGTCCAGGCGCCCGTACACCTCCACGCCGCGCCGCGCCAGAATCTGCCCCGCAAGGGCGCCGGCGAACACCAGGGGCGCGGTGAGCCTTCCGGAGAAATGCCCTCCCCCCCGCATGTCCGCGTGGCCGCCGTACTTGAGCAGGGCCGTCCAGTCGGCGTGTCCCGGCCGAAGCCTCGCGTCGTAGTCGCCGGGGCGCGCGTCGCGGTTCCTTATCAGGCCGCACACGGGCGCGCCCGTGGTCCTGCCGTCCTTCAGCCCGCTGAGGGCCTCCGCGGCGTCGTCCTCGCGGCGGGCCGTTGAAAGGGGGTTCCTTCCGGGCGCGCGCCGCGCCATCTGCCGGGCCACAAGCCCCATATCGACGATCTCGCCTGGGGGCAGGCCGTCCACGACGACGCCTACGGCCTCCCCGTGCGACTCGCCGAAGATGGACAGCTTCAGGCTGTTGCCCCATACGTTCATTCCCCGCGTCCCTTCCTTGCCGTCGCCGCGCCTGCGCCGGCGGCGTCTTTGCCCGGCGCCGGGGCTGCCGGCAGCGGCTTCTTTTCAAAGTCGTCCCAGAAGCCCGGATACGACTTGCTTACGTTGTGCCAGCCGACGAGCCTGACATCGCCCTCGCAGCGGACGGCGGCCAGCGCCATGGACATGGCTATCCTATGGTCGTGGTGCGCGTCCACCCTGCCGCCCCTAAGCGTGGGCGCCCCCACTATCGTAAGGGAGTCCGGGGACTCGGCCACGCGCGCCCCGAGCCTGCCAAGCTCCTCCGCCAGGGCGCGGAGCCTGTCGCTCTCCTTAAGGCGCAGCCTTCCCGCGTTGACTATCCTGCTGGTGCCCTCGCAGAAGCAGCACAGCGCCGCTATGGGCGGTATCAGGTCGGGGTTCTCCCTCGCGTCCGCCGTGATGGCGGACAGGCGGCCCGCGCGGACGGAGACCAGGCCGCCATCCCAGACGACCTCGGCGCCCATCCTTTCAAGCACGCGCAGGAACGCCTTGTCGCCCTGCATGCTCTCGGGGCTCAGGCCCGCGCAGCCGACGTCCAGGCCCAGGGCGGCCGCCCCAAGGAAGTAGGCCGCCTGAGAGTAGTCCGTCTCGACGGTGTAGCGGGACGGGCGGTAGCGCTGCCCGCCCCTGACGCGGAACACGTACTCGGACGCCTCGGCCTCGATCCCGAAGCTCCGCAGCACATCGACCGTCATGTCCGCGTACTGCCTGGACTCGAGCGGCGAGCTCAGGTGTATCTCGCTGTCCCCGTCCGCCAGCGGCAGCGCGAACAGCAGGCCGGAGACGAACTGCGAGCTCACGTCGCCGGGCAGCATGTACAGGCCGCTGCGCAGCGGGCCGCACACCCTTATCTCCCTCTGCGAATGGCTGAACCTGACGTCCGTGCCGGCGAACACCGTGTCGTAGGCGCCCATGGGCCGCACGAGCAGCCGCCCCTTGCCCCTGAAAACCGTCTCCCTGTCGGACAGGGCCGCCACGGGTATCAGGAACCGCAGGGTGGAGCCCGACTCGACGCAGTTTATGAGATCGGCGCGGCGCCCCGCCCCCCCTCTCACGTAGAGCGTCCTGCCCTCCAGCCGCCATTCCGCGCCCAGCGCCCCGACGCCCTCCAGCGTGGCCCTGATGTCGTCCGAAAGCGTCACGTTGTCTATGACGCTCTCCCCGTGGGCCAGGGCCGCGCATATGACGGCCCTGTGGGATATGCTTTTGGATGCCGGCGGCGTGACGATCCCGCTCGGGAAAAGCCTTATGGCCTTGTCCTGCATCTTTCTTATGGTTTCCTGCATGGCGGCGCCTCCAATCGCCGGTTATCCGAAGCCCGCGTCGGCCCTCCACAGGCCAGAGCAGCAGGCTTCCAGCTCGCCATAGCCCATCTGCCGCAGGAATGAGTCCCCTATGTCCCGTATCATGGCCATGCAGACGCCCCCGCCCCCGCTTTTCTTGTCGAGCCGCAGCTGGGGCAGCAGCTCGTCCGGCCCGTATTCGCAGCCGTCGGGCAGCCCCTGCGCGCGCAGGGCCCCGCGCAGCCCGTCCGCGCAGCCCGCCCGCGTTATCCCGGCCCTTTCGCCTATCGCCGCCGCCAGAGCCATGCCGGACGCGACGGCCTCGCCGTGGCTGTGCCTGCTGTAGCCGCCCAGCTTTTCCACGGCATGGCCGAAGGTGTGCCCAAAATTCAGCAGCATCCTCTCGCCCGTGTCGAGCTCGTCCCTCTCCACGATCCCGCCCTTGATGCGGCAGCATTCGCCTATGACGCCCTCGAGCCGCTCTGCGGGCAGAGGCCCTTTCACGGCCTCGAACAGGCTTTTCGAGCGTATCGCGCCGTACTTTATCACCTCCGCCATGCCGCAGCGGAACTCCCTCGGGGGAAGGGTGTCCAGCAGGGCGGTGTCCGACGCCACCAGCAGCGGCTGGCGGAAGGCCCCCACGAGGTTCTTGCCCTCGTCTATGTTTATGGCCGTCTTGCCCCCGATGCCGGAATCGACCTGCGCGAGCAGCGTGGTGGGAACCTGCGCGTAGGGAAGCCCCCTCATCCACGTGGCGGCGGCAAAACCGGCGAGATCGCCCGTCACGCCGCCCCCGAAGGCTATCACCAGGCCCCCGCGCCGCAGCCCCATGGCGGCGAAGGCGCTGTAGAGCGCCCCCAGCCCCTCCAGCGACTTGCCGCGCTCGCCCGGCTCGAGCGTGACGGCGCTGAAATCCAGCCCCGCGCGCGCCATCGACGCGGCAAGGGCCCCGCCGTGGAGCCCCCATGCGGCCCCGTCCGCGACGACGGCTATGCCGCCCCCGCCCGCAGCGCTTCCGGCGGCGTCGGGAACCCTCTCGCGCAGCAGCTCGCCCAGCCTCCCCGACAGGCCGCGCCCTATGAGTACGTCGTAGCTCTTTTCGCCCAGGCCCAGCCTGATCGCCGTCATTCCGTCCCCCCGAGCGCGCGCCGTATGCGGAACGCCATCTCCTCCGCCCGCTCCCTGAAACCGTCCACGCTGTCCAGGACGGCCCGCAGATCGCGCCTTTTCCCGGCTGCCTCCAGGGAAGCCGCCTCGTAGGAGAGCAAAAGCGCCCCCACGTTCGCCGAGGCGCTTTTCAGGGCGTGCACGCTGATCGTGAAATCCTCGATATTCCCCTCCGAGACGCCATCGAGGGCCGGCAGCGAGGACTCCAGGTCCTCGCAGTACGCATCCAGCACGTCGAGGTATATCTCCGTCGAGCCCCCTACCCTTTTCAGGCCCAGCGCCGTGTCGATCCCATCGATCACAGGCACGCTGGCCCTCTTGGGGGAAGGGGGCGCGACCGGGGGCTGCGCGCGGGACTCGGCCGGGATCCATCTCTCCATGAGCTCGTTGAGCTTCGCCGTCTCGATCGGCTTGGACAGATATTCGTCAAAGCCCCTCGACAGGAACATCTCCCGCATGCCCGTCATGGCGTTTGCCGTAAGGGCGACCAGCGGCGTCCCGCCGTATCTGCCCCCCAGGCCCCTGATCGCCGTCGCGGTCTCTATGCCGTCCATCCCCGGCATCATGTGATCGATGAAGAACATGTCGAAATCGCCCTTCGACGCCGCGTCAACCGCCTCATGGCCGCTCGCGCAGGTCGATATCTGGATCCCGAACGGGGACAGAAGCCCTTGGGCGACCTCCAGGTTCGTGCTGTTGTCGTCCACTATCATGACGCGGAAACCAGGCGCCGAGAAGGCCGCGCGCGGTATGTCGAACGTCTTGCCGCACGGCTCCTCGCCCGAGACGGGGCCGTGGCCCCAGTCCGCGACGCCCTGCCTGATCGTCGCCGTAAACGATGATCCCTTGCCGTATTCGCTTTCCACGGCGATGTCCCCGTCCATGGCCTGGCAGAGGCTGCGCGATATCGACAGGCCAAGCCCTGTCCCCTCGACATTCCTCGAGCCCTCCTGGTCCAGGCGGACAAAATCGTTGAACAGCCCGCCCATGCGCTCGGGCCTTATCCCAATCCCCGTGTCCCTGACCGTAAACGAGAGCAGCGCATCGTCGCCGACGCGCTCGTGCCTCGCGATGAAGGCCACCGTCCCCTGATCCGTGTATTTCACCGCGTTTGACAGGAGATTGAGCAGCACCTGGCGCACGCGCACCTCGTCCCCGATCAGCTCGCCGGGCATGTCCGGGCTTATGTCGGCGACCAGGCGGAGCGACTTCTCCGCAGCCATGACCCCTATGATCGCCAAGGCGTCGTTCAGCACGGACGACAGCTCGTATCGGCCCGACGATATCGTGAAGGTCCCCGACTCGATCTTCGAGAAATCCAGGATGTCGTTGATGATGGAGAGCAGGATCGACGCGGCGCTTCGGATCGATGCTATGTATTCGAGGACCTGCGGTGCCCCGTATTCCCGCTGGGCGAGCTCGCCCATCCCGATGATGGCGTTCATCGGGGTGCGTATCTCGTGGCTCATGCGGGCCAGGAAATCGCTCTTGGCCCTGTCCGCGTTCTGCGCGGCCTCGATGGCGTTCTGCGCGGCCTCGATGGCGTCCTGCAGCTCCTTCGTGCGATCCGCCACCAGCCTTTCGAGATTCTTGTTGATCTGCCGGTTCTTCATGAAGAAAACGAAGACCACGAAAAGCGCTACCGCCAGCAGCGCCAACAGGAACCACATCAAAATTCTCATGTTTTCAGCCCATCCCCGCGAATAAAAAACGCGCGGCGCCTCAAACCAAAACAGCCGCGCCCTACGCGGCTATTCTACCATATGTACGCAAAAAATACAAGCTTCGGGTTCAATATGGGTTTAATACCGCGCGATTTTTGTGCGATTTTCAGATGACGATTCATTGCAGGGCGAAATGCGCCGGGGAGAAGGGGCCTCGATGGCGGCGGGAAACGTAAGGCAGTAGTCGGTGATTTCCTGTCGGGTCATTGCTATGTACCATTTGCGAAATCGAAGATGCTCATCTGCTTATTGGCAGGAGGTATCGGCGGATAAAACGCCCCTATTATGATGAATGGGTTAGGTGCAACATTATGAAACTGTTTTGTTGTCCCAAGGAATAAATGCAGGTCTCGCGTGATGAAATAGTCAAAAT
>JAISXZ010000062.1 GCA_031270275.1 Eubacteriales Family XIII. Incertae Sedis bacterium
TATGCCCCGGAGGGGCTGACGGCAAACCACCGCTTGAAGCGGTGGTTGGTGACTTGGGGCTCCTTGCGACCCCTTGGGCCGTATGCAGGCGCTGAAGCTGAAATGGAGGTAAACATGAAAAGAGGGATCAAGGGATTCAAGAGGCTAGCCCTGCTGGCGGCGGCCGCGCTCGCGCTGTCCGCGGCCCTGGCTGCCTGCGGGGGTGGCAGCGGCGGCAACGGCGGCGGGGCGGCTGAAAGCGCCGGGGGAGGCGACACGCCTGCCGCGAACGCCGATACGGGCGAGGTCTACACGGTCAGGATAGGCTGCGCCACCGTGCTGCCGAGCCATCCGAACTGGTTCATGGAGGAGCTTAAGAAGGCGCTGGAGGCCAAGACCGACCGCTTCGCCGTGGAGCTGTACCCCGCGAACCAGCTGGGCGCCAACGCGGAGATGATACAGGGCCTCCAGAACGGCAACGTCCAGGGCGTCGTGCTGCCCTCCGGCCTGTTCACCTCGATCGCGCCCATATTCAACCTGTTCGCCGTGCCGGGGCTCGTGCCGGACGCCGACACGCAGTACGAGATGCTGAACAACACGGAGGTGGGCGACGCCATAAAGGCCGAGGTGTCGAAGTCGGGCGTCACCCCGCTGGGCTTCCTCTGGTGCCCCAGCCAGGAGTTCTACCTCGACAGGAAGGCCGAAAGCATGGCCGATCTCAAGGGCCTGAAGATCCGCGGCACGGACGCCAAGGTCTGCCAGGACGAGCTGAGCGCCTACGGCGCGGCACCCGTGGTCATGTCCTCCGGCGACGTCGCCATGGGCCTGCAGCAGGGCACGCTGAACGGCCTGTTCACCGACAACACCTTCGTCGCGCCGCTGAAGCTCTTTGAAAAGGCGAAATACGTCGTCAAGGGCCTGCCCGGCGTGCCGAACAGCAACACCGTCATGATAAGCAACATCTTCCTCGACTCCCTGCCCGACGACCTGAACGCCCTGTTCAGGGAGACCGTCGACGAGGTGAGGGAGATGACGCATGAATACACGATAGGCTACGAGGCGGAATGCTACAGCCAGATAGTGGATGGCGGCGGCACCATACTCACGCCCTCGCAGGCCTTCATCGACGAGCTCGCGGAGAAGGACGCGGCGGTGCGGGAGACCTTCAAGGGCGACAACCCCGACATGCTTGAACTGTATGATATGGTCGAGGCCTGGGTGGCCGGCAGCCGCTGACAGGGCCGCCGCGCCCGGACAAAGCCGCCTGCGCGCCGGCGGGGCGGCATTCATTTGAGGAAAACGACTTGACGTGAGGCGCACATGAGGGGAATTCTAGCCAAAACCATATCCGCGCTGGGGACGGCGGCCGCCGCCGTGCTGTTCGTATCGACGATCCTGTCGGCCTACAACACCGTCGGCAGGGTGCTGTTCACGACGAGCCTCGCGTGGATAGAGGAGCTGTCCTGCTATGCCGCAGGCTTCATCATGTTCATCATGCTGCCATGCCTTGAGTACAGCGACAGGCATCTTTCGATAGCCTTTCTCGACGAAAAATTCAAGGCAAAAGGCAGCATTGCGGGCAGAAGGGCCCTGTTCTACGTTAGGGGGGCCGTGACCGTGTTCATATTCCTGGTGCTCGCGGCGGCGGGCTTTCGCACTTTCATGAGGAACTACGCCATAGGCGCGAAAAGCCCGACGCTCGAGTTCCCCTACGGCACGCTGTACCTGATCCTCTTTGTCTGCGTGGCGCTGGCCTTGGCGCTCTGGGCCTTCCACTTCTTCCTGAAGCAGTGGGGTGAAGAAAATGGGCCTGAGTAGCCTTCTGCTCCCGGCCGCCGTCATACTGGTGGCGCTGGCGGTGCTTAACGTGCCGCTGTACCTGGCCATACTCGCGGCCACGATGTACATGGCCTTCTCCATGGGCCTGTCCCTGGACGGGATGTTCTCGGGGCTGTTCAACAACATAGCCAAGACCAGCTTCCTGTGCATACCCTTTTTCCTGCTCACAGGCACGCTGATACAGTCCTCCAGCCTGGGGATACGGCTGATACGGCTGTTCATGGTGCTGCTGCAGCATACCTCGGCGGGCCTTGCCATAGCCTGCCTGCTCGCGAACGCCCTGTTCGGCGCCATATCGGGATCGTCGCCCGCCGCGGTCGCGACCTTCGGGCGGATCGTGTACGGGCCGCTCGCGAAGGCGCAGGGGGAAAAGCTGTCCATCGGCCTGATAACCTCGTCGGGCGCCCTAAGCACGATAATACCGCCCAGCATCATGCTGATCATCTACGGCATCGCGACGGATTCGTCCATAGCGAGGCTGTTCATGGCGGGCATCCTGCCCGGCCTTGTGCTGGTGGCGCTCGTGTCGGCCTACCTGCAATGGAGGTGCAAAAAAAATGCCCGCCTCGGGCTTTACGAAAGCGAGATCAAGCCGAGGGCGGGCGCGGGCGAGATAAGGGCCGCCCTTGTGGAGGCGATACCGGTGCTCGTGCTGCCCCTGATCATACTCGGCGGCATCTACTGCGGGCTTTTCACGCCCACAGAGGCGGCTGCGGTGTCGGCGGTCTATTCGCTGGTCATCGCGGTCTTCGTGCTGCGGGACATCAGCCTGAAAGCGCTGCCGTCCGTCCTCGTGGACGCCTGCCGGGTCACCGGCCAGACCTTCGTGCTCGTCGCGTCCAGCACGCTGTTCGCGCAGGTCATAACGATGGCGCAGATACCGGGCATGATAACGGAAAGCTTCTCGTCGCTGGACAAGGCGGTGTTTCTGCTGCTGCTGAATCTCCTGCTGCTCGTCGTGGGCTGCTTCTTCGACACGGCGGCGGCCATACTCATCCTCGCGCCCCTGCTGCTGCCCACCGCGCTCCTGCTGGGGATAGACCCCATCCATCTGGGCATAGTGTTCACCGTGAACCTCTCGATAGGCATGTTCACGCCCCCCTTCGGCATGAACATCTTCGTCGCGCAGAGCGTGCTTGAAAAGAAGATCGGCCTCATCAGCAGGGCGGTGGTACCCTACATAGCGGTCTACATAGTCGGACTGCTCCTAATCACGTATGCGCCGGGCATATCCCTGCTTTTGCCGGGCATCCTGGCCTAAGGAGCTGTGCGGAAATAAAGTTTGCAAATCTGACGCAGGATTTTTTTCGTCAGGCAAGGCGCAAAACGCAGGCGAACCCG